>NZ_BAAANS010000040.1:0-85130 GCF_039529925.1 Kitasatospora saccharophila
AGACACCCCGGGCGAACGGCCGCGGCCTCCGCCGCGCCCTCCGCCTTCCCCGCCACCGCCCGGCGATGCCCCGGCAGGACGCCGCGCGGCCCGACGTCCGCGGGCCCGGTGCGCGGCGTCCGGCCCGGGACGGGGACATCGCCCGCGAGCGCCGCCCGGCGGCCGCGCTCCACCGCACCCCGGTGCCCGGCCGGGACCGCACTCCCCCGCCCGGGCGCGCCCCGCACCCCCCGGGCGGGCGGCCGACGCCGCGCCAGCGCCTGCTGCGGCAGCGGCTGGTGGTGTTCGTGACGGTGACCCTGGGCGTGGCGCTGGCCATCGCCGTCGCGCAGGGCTGCGAGAACCGCGACGCGCAGGGCCTGGGCCCGCAGCCCGCCGGGGTGGCGACCGCCCCGGCCGAACCGGCCACCGGGACGACGCTGTCGGTGGACGGCGCGAACGCCGCCGGGCACGGCGACACCGGGCTGGCCCCGTCCTTCGGCGTCCCGCCGCAGGTCGACTGGCCCAACCTGAGCTACCCCGACCCGTCCGGCGGCCCGGCGATCCAGCTGCACGACGGGCGCTCCACCGAGAACGGGCCGCCGGTCTCGCTCGCCGCGGTGCTGCCCGCCCGCTACCGGGACGCGCAGGCCACGCTGGTGGTGCTGCGCCGCCTGGAGGGGGCGGTGCCGGTCGACCTGGTCCAGCTGTACGGCTTCACCGGCGGCTCCCCCGTGCTGCTCGCGGACCGGGTCTCGGCCGCGAACCCGGAGGCGGGCGCGGTGTGGCGGGTGGAGAACGGCGCGCTGATCCGCGAGGAGCGGATCGACCGGACGGGCGCGGTCTCCTCCACCCGGTACACCGTCCGGGCGGACGGCGGCCTGGAGGAGTCCTGGCCCGGCTCGGGCGTCTCGGGCGCGACGGACTGACCTTCCCCGGCCCGGGTTCACAGCCCGGCGGCGTCCAGGCGGGCGCGGATCTCGTCGACCGGGAGGGCCGGGTTGGCGGCGGCGGCCCGGTTGACGTACGGGGACGGGTCGTCGAGCAGGGCCCGCAGGGTGGCCGGGGTGTGGGCGGGGTGGCTGGCGGCGGCGAGGCGGACGTGGTCCTCGGGGTCGGCGGCGAGGCGTTCCAGCAGGTGGGCGGGCAGCTCGGGGTCGCGCAGGGCGAGCAGCCGCATCCGGGGCACCGGGTCGTCAGCGAGGCGGCGGAGGGTCTCGACGGGCAGCGGGAACATGTCGGCGGGGCGCCAGCGCATCCGCTTGACGGGGCGGTGCCCGCGGTCGAGGCGTTCGGCGGTGACCGGGTCGATCGGGTCGGGGCTGCTGCTTGCGGCGGCGAGCGCGACCTCGTTGTCGGGGTCGGCGAGCAGCCGGGCGCGGGCCTCGGCGGGCAGGTCGGGCGAGGCGGCGGCGGCTCGGCGGAAGAGGGGGTGGGGCGAGTCGAGGTGCGGCAGCGGGTCGGCGGTGACCCAGGGCAGGTCGAGCATCCAGAGATCGATGCCGACCGCGAAGTGGTCCATCTCCAGCTCGACGGCGGTCTCCTCGTCCACGTCCTCGCCGGGCGGTTCGAACGGGCCGGTGACCGAGTCGTACAGGGCGGCCCGTTCGGCCTCGGGGGTGTCGGGGCGGGCCAGGACGGCGAGGCGGACGAGCGCGCGGGGGTCGGCGGCGAGGCGGGTGCGGAGGTGGGCGGGCAGGCCGGGGTGGGCGGCGAGGGCGCGGCGGACGTCCGGGTCGGGGTCGGCGGCGAGGCGGTCGAGGTCGGTGGTGGCCGGGTCGCAGTGCGCGACGGTGCCGGCCCGGGTGAGCGGGTCGGCGAGCAGGGCGGGGACGAGGTCGGCGGGCGGAACGGGGTACGGCCAGCGGAGGAAGGAGGTGGCGCAGGCGGCGGCGCGGACGCTGTCCTCGGGGTCGGTGAGCAGGGCGCGGCGGACGGGCTCGGGGGCGGCGGTCCAGTGCTGGCCGAGGGCGGCGCGGACCTCCGGGGCGGGGTCGTAGGCGAGGCGGGCGCGCAGGTCGGCGGGGGTGTGGCCGCACTCGGCGAGCTCCTTTCGCACCTCGGGGGCCGGGTCGGCCGCGAACCGTTCGAACAGCTCGCGGTCCTCGTCGGGGGCGGCGGAGACGACCAGGGCGGCCCGGACGTCCGGGTCGGGGTGGGCGGCGAGGCGGCGGCGCACCGGCTTCGGCAGGTGGCGGCTGAGGGCGACGGCGTACGCGTCGTGGGCGATCAGGGCGTCGAGCTGCGGTTCGGTGAGGCCGCGGCGGCGGGGTAGCGCGAGGGGCCCGTGCGGGGCGGCGATCAGGCGGTCGACCAGGTCGGCGGGCAGGGCCGGGTTCTCGGCCAGACCGTCCAGGAAGTCGTACGGGAGGTCGGGCATGCGGGCGGGTCTCCTTCAGCCGGTGAGGCGGGCGCGGGCGGCGGGCCAGTCGGTGGCGGTCATCGTGTAGTGGAGCAGGCCGTGCGGCGGGGCGCCGGGGTCGGCGGGGCGGGCGCCGAGGCGGGTGACGGCTTCGCGGGAGCGGGTGTTGGCGGCGTCGACCCGCCAGCGGACCTCGGTGAAGCCGAGGGTGTCGAAGGCGTGCGCCAGCAGCAGGAGCTTGGCCTCGCGGTTGGCTCCGGTGCGCCACCAGCGGCGGCCGAGCCAGCGCCGTGCCGGGCAGCCTTCGCCGTCAAGGAGCGGCGTCCGGTGCGTGCTATCGGCGTGCCGGCCGGAAGCCCTCGTACTGGGTGTACTTGGGTTTTCGGCCGGTGCGGCGAGAGTGCGTGCCGAGGGGGCACCTCCCAGCCCCCCTTGGGGCTGGGGGAGTCGCGACGGGCGAAGGCTGCCTGGCACGGCGCTGAGCTACCGCCGATCTCGATCCGGCCGGTGGCGGTGTCCCAGCCGTGCAGGTTGGTGGTGCCGATCGCGGCGGTGCTCGCCCGGTCGAGGACGGCGAGCGGGAGGCGGCGGCCGCGGGCGGCGTCGGCGAGGCGGGCGGCGACGATCGCGCGCAGCTCGTCCTCGGTGTGCGGGGTGGGGGCGCTGAGGTGGCGCCAGACCTCCTCGTCCCGGCCGCCGGAGGCGAACAGGGCGGGGATGTGGGCGGGTTGGAGCGGTTCGAGCCGCACCCGGCGGCCCTCCAGGACGACGGGTGTCGGCGCGGTCGGCATGGCCGGGACGTTACCGGAGGGCGCTGGACGGCGTTGACGGCTTGTCAGTACGGGGCGGCAGCATGTGCCGCATGATGTGGACGACCGACGCGATGCACGTCGCGTACTGCCAGTACTTCCTGTACGGACCGGAGCTGCCGGACGGCTGGGACGCGCACGCGCTGGACCGGCTGTTCCACGGGAACGGGGTGGCGGCGGGCTGCCCGGACCACCTGACGGTGCTGTGCGGCACGCACACCGGGCTGGTCCGGCTGACGGTGGAGAGCTGCGCGGGGCGGCCGCCGGAGCCGGGGCCGCGGTGGGAGAGCGTGGTGGAGCTGTCGCTGTACAGCAGCGGGGAACTGCGGCTGCGCGCCTGGGACGGGGTGGACGTCGACGGGCCGGGGAACCTGGCGTCCGCCGGGCGCGGCTGGTACCGGGTGCGGGTGCAGACCCGCGGCCGGGACCGGGGGCGGGAGGCCGACACGGCGGCCCGCCCGGTGGAGGAGCACCTGCTGACGGTGTGGCCCGCTCCCCCGGCGGCGGACCTGGTGCTGCGGGTCGGCGACCTGACGGGCCGCCGGCACCACGATCCGCGCCGGCCCGCGCCGCAGCCGATCCGTCCTCCGGCGGCCCGCCGGGCGGCCTGAGCGGCGCCGGGTCAGAAGTGGTCGGTGCCCGACCAGCTGTACCAGCCGTCGCCGAGTTCCTCGTAGGAGGTGACGGACTCGCCGACCGGGGTGCCGTGCGGGAAGTAGGCGTAGCCGTGCGGGGCGAAGACGCCGGTGCCCGCGAGGGTGAAGGTGACGCCGCCGCCGACGAGTTCGGTGCGGTCCAGGCGGTAGCCGGCCACCCAGGCGGGGGCGGTGTCGCCGGTGGCGAGGGCGTGTTCGGCGTGGGCGGTGAGGAGCGGGCGGGTGGCCGCGAAGCGGGTGCCGGCCGGGACGTCGTAGTGGAGCAGCAGGGCGCCGGTGGCGAGCAGCAGCGGCGCGGCGGCCCAGCGCCAGCGGCCGAGCGGGCCGGGGGTGCGGCGCGGGGCCCGGTGCGCCCACGGGGTCTGCTGCCAGAGCAGCCAGCCGAGCGGGAGGCCGAGCAGGGTGAGCGCGCCGAGGCCGAGCAGTCCGGCGTCCTCGCCGGGGACGCTGGCACCCAGCAGGACGGCCGCGACGCCGAGGGCGCAGCAGAGCAGGACGCTGTTGCCGGGGCGGGCGGGGCGCCTGAACCGCTTGCGGTGGCGGATCGCCAGCAGGGCGGCGGGCAGGCCGACGATCAGCAGCAGCGGGACCGTGACCGGGACGAACAGCACGTCCAGGAGGGTCCAGAGGAAGCCGCCGAGGACGAACGCCACCGTCAGGGCGCCGTGCAGGGTGCCGTGCGGCGCGCACAGCAGCAGGGCGAGCAGGGCGGCCACGGCGAGCGGGGCCCGGTAGCCGCGGCGCCGGACGAGGCGGTGGAGCGGGGCGACGAACCGCTGCCGCAGGTCGATGATCACACCGCACTGTTTACCGGAGCACCCGGCGCGGACGGAAGCCCGACGGCCCGTCGGCCCACGGATAATGGCGGTGCCGTGCGCCGGTCCGGCGGCGGCGCGGAGCGAGGCGGGAGAGGTGGCGGGAGCGGTGGCCCTGGTGGAGGGAGAACGCGTCAGGCTGGTCGAGGACCTGGCGCTGGGCGGGGCGTCCGCCGGGGAGGACGGCCCGCTGGTCGGCTTCCTGCTGCTGGGCGCGGGGATCGAGGGCACCGTGGTCCGGGTCACCGGGGAGCTGCCGCCGCCCGAGGAGGTCCGCGAGTACGAGCGGCTGCGGGCCCTGTTCGAGGACTACGGGCACACCATGCCCGCGGAGAGCCTGCGCCGGCTGGAGGCCCAGCTGGCCGAACTGGAGCCGCACTGGCGGGAGTTCGCCGCGCAGGGGCCGCGCAGCTCGGTGCGGGTCCGGTTCGACAACGGCTTCGTGCTGGACGACGCGGACGCGGCGGTGTTCACCGGCCTCTAAGTGCGCGGGCCGTCGTCAGCCGTGGTTGACGGCGTAGAAGGCGATGGCGGCGGCCGCGCCGACGTTCAGCGAGTCGATGCCGTGCGCCATCGGGATCCGCACCCGCTGGTCGGCGGCGGCCAGCGCCTTCGGGGTCAGGCCGTCGCCCTCGGCGCCGAGCATCAGCGCGGCCTTCGGGAGCAGCTGCGGGCGGGCCGCGGTGAAGTCCTCCGCGCCGGAGGGCGTCAGCGCCAGCAGCTCGAACCCGGCCTCCCGGACGGCGCCGAGCGCGTCCGGCCACGGGTCGAGCCGGGCGTACGGGACCGAGAAGACCGCGCCCATCGAGGTCTTGACGGCCCGCCGGTACAGCGGGTCGGCGCAGTCCGGGGAGAGCAGCACCGCGTCCATCCCGAGCGCGGCGGCGGAACGGAAGATCGCCCCCAGGTTGGTGTGGTCCACCAGCCCCTCCAGGACGGCCACCCGGCGGGCCCCCGCGAGCACCTCCGGCGCGGTGGGCAGCGGCTTGCGCTCCATCGACGCGAGCGCGCCCCGGTGCACGTGGTAGCCGGTCACCCGCTCGGCGAGCGCGGGCTCGACCAGGTGGACGGGGGCGTCCGCGCCCTCGATCACGTCCGCCATCACGCCGAGCCACTTGGCGGTCAGCAGCATCGAGCGCATCCGGTACCCGGCCGCCAGCGCCCGGCGGATCACCTTCTCCCCCTCGGCGATGAACAGGCCCTCGGCGGGCTCCCGGCGGCGGCGCAGTTCGACGTCGGTCAGGTCGGTGTAGTCGCTCAGCCGGGGGTCGGCGGCGTCGGTGACGGTGAGAGGCTCGGACACCGGACGATTTTCGCACGTCGGGAGGGGCACCAGGGGCTCGGGAGAGCACCTCCAGGGGCTCGGGGAACGGCGAGCCCCTGGCTGCTGCGGGTTCACTGCCGGAGCGCGCATCGGCTTCGGGTTCCGTTCACTACACGCAGCAGCACGGACACTTCGATGGGCTCCGGCCACCGGCAGCATCGACTCGCCGTTCCCCGAGCCCCTGAATGCGCACTCTGCCTTACGGGTTGAGGACGCCCACCACGTCGCCGATCACGATGACCGCCGGGGGCTTGATCCCCTCCGCCGCGACGGTCTCGCCGATGGTGGCGAGGGTCGCGTCGACCCGGCGCTGGGTGGCGGTGGTGCCCTCCTGGACCACGGCGACCGGGGTGTCCGCGGCCCGGCCGTGGGCGACCAGTTCGGCGGCGATCGCGCCGATCTTGTCGACGGCCATCAGCAGGACCAGGGTGCCGGTCATCTTCGCGACGGCCTCCCAGTTGGTCAGCGAGCGGTCGCCGGGGCCGACGTGGCCGGAGATGACGGTGAACTCGTGGGTCAGCCCGCGGTGGGTGACCGGGATCCCGGCGGCCGCGGGCACGCTGATCGAGGAGGAGATGCCGGGCACCACCGTGACCGGGACGCCCGCCTCGACGCAGGCGAGCAGCTCCTCGCCGCCGCGGCCGAAGACGTACGGGTCGCCGCCCTTGAGCCGGACCACGAACTTGCCGGCCTTGGCGTGCTCGATGAGCGTGTTGTTGATCGCCTCCTGGGCCATGTAGCGGCCGTACGGGATCTTGGAGGCGTCGATCACCTCGACGTGCGGAGGCAGTTCGGCGAGCAGTTCGCGGGGGGCCAGGCGGTCGGCGACCACCACGTCGGCGTCGGCGAGCAGGCGGCGGCCGCGGACGGTGATCAGGTCGGGGTCGCCCGGCCCGCCGCCGACCAGGGCGACGCCCGCGTCCCGGGCCCGGTACTGGCGGGCGGCCAGCGAGCCGTCGCGCAGGCCGGCCACGATGGAGTCGCGCAGGGCGGCGGAGTGCCGGGGGTCGCCGGTCAGGACGGCGACGGTGGCGCCGGAGTCGTGGCCGGAGGCGGGCGTCCAGGCGGTGGCGGCGGAGGCGTCGTCGCTGCGCGAGCAGAAGACGCGCAGGCGCTCGGCCTCGGCGGAGACGGCGGTGTTGACCGCCGGGTCGTCGGTGGCGACCAGGGCGTACCAGGTGTCGGCGAGGTCGCCGTCCGCGTACGGGCGCTGGTGCCAGGTGAGCTCGCCGGCGTCGGCCATCGCGGAGACGGCGGGGGTGGTGGCCGGGGATATCAGGTGGATCTCGGCGCCCGCGGCGATCAGTGCGGGCAGCCGGCGCTGGGCGACCTGCCCGCCGCCGACGACGACGACGCGGCGGCCCGCGAGCAGCAGCCCGACGGGGTACGGGGTGAGGCCCTGGGTGGACGGGTGGGGCGTGGGCGCGGTCATGAGGGGGAGCTCCTGGGTGAGCGGCGGTGCTGGGGCCGTTCGGCGGGACGGCCCCACGGGCGGGAGCCCGGTGCCGGCGCGCCCTTGAGCCGGTACGGGTTCGGCGGGGCGGCCGCCCCCTCGCACGGCGGGGGCGGCCGGTGCCGGTGGGTCAGGCCTTCTCGGTGACTCCGGCGGAGTCGAAGGTGGCTACATCCTGCATCGCCCGGGCCGCGCTCTGCACCAGCGGGAGGGCCAGCAGGGCACCGGTGCCCTCGCCGAGCCGCAGGTCGAGGTCGATCAGCGGGCGCAGGCCGAGCTTGGCGAGCGCGGTCTGGTGGCCGGGCTCGGCGGAGCGGTGGCCGGCGATGCAGGCGGCCAGCACCTCGGGGGCGATGGCCTTGGCGACCAGGGCCGCCGAGCCGGCGATCACGCCGTCCAGGATCACCGGGACGCGCAGCGAGGCCGCGCCGAGCAGGAACCCGGCGAGCGCGGCGTGCTCCAGGCCGCCGACGGCCGACAGCACGCCGATCGGGTCGGTCGGGTCGGGCTTGTGCAGGTCGAGGGCCTGCCGGACGACCTCGACCTTGCGGGCGTGGGTCGCGTCGTCGATGCCGGTGCCGCGGCCGGTCACCTCGGCCGGGTCGGTCTCGGTGAACACCGAGATCAGCGCGGCGGAGGCGGTGGTGTTGGCGATGCCCATGTCACCGGTGATCAGCACCTTGTTGCCCGCCGCGACCAGGTCGCGGGCGGTCTCGATGCCGACCTCGATCGCGCGCAGCGCCTCGTCCCGGCTCATCGCCGGGCCCTGGGTCATGTCGTCGGTGCCGGGCTTGACCTTGCGCGGCAGCAGGCCGGTGGTGCGGCCCTGCTGGATGGCGTCCGGCAGTTCGGCGGCCACGCCGACGTCCACCACGCACACCTCGGTGCCGACCTGCGCGGCGAAGGCGTTGACCACCGCGCCGCCGGCCAGGAAGTTGCCGACCATCTGCGCGGTGACCTCCTGCGGCCACGGGGTGACGCCCTGGGCGTGCACGCCGTGGTCACCGGCGAAGATCGCCACGCAGCCGGGCTCCGGGACCGGCGGCGGGCACTGCCGGGCCAGGCCGGAGAGCTGGGCCGCGATCAGCTCCAGCACGCCGAGCGAACCGGCGGGCTTGGTCATCCGCTTCTGCCGGTCCCACGCCTCGCCGAGCGCCTTGGCGTCCAGCGGGCGGATGCCGCGCAGCGTGTCGGTCAGCAGGTCGTGCGGCTCCTCGCCGGGCAGCGCCCGGTTGCCGTACTGCTCCTCGTGCACCACCCAGGACAGCGGGCGCTTCTTCGCCCAGCCCTGCTGCTGCAGCTCCGGCTCGTCCGGGAACGCGTCCACGTAGCCGACGCACAGGTAGGCGACGACCTCCAGGTGCTCGGGCAGGCCGAGCTCGCGGACGAGTTCCTCCTCGTCGAAGAAGCTCACCCAGCCGACGCCCAGGCCCTCGGCGCGGGCCGCCAGCCACAGGTTCTCCACCGCCAGCGCGGCCGAGTACGGGGCCATCTGCGGCTGGGTGTGCCGGCCCAGGGTGTGCCGGCCGCCGCGGGTGCGGTCGGCGGTCACCACGATGTTGACCGGCGTCTCCAGGATCGCCTCGATCTTGATTTCCTTGAACTGCTTCGCCCGGCCCTTGGGCAGCGAGTCCGCGTACGCCTCGCGCTGGCGCTCCGCCAGTTCGTGCATCTTGCGGCGGGTCTTCGCGGAACGGATCACCACGAAGTCCCACGGCTGCGAGTAGCCGACGCTCGGCGCGGTGTGCGCCGCCTCCAGCACCCGGATCAGCACCTCGTGCGGGATCGCGTCCGACCGGAAGCCGTTGCGGACGTCGCGCCGCTCCCGGATCACCTGGTGGACGGCCTCCCGCCCGGCCTCGTCGTACCCCGGCGCGGCGGGCGCCCGCTCCTCCTCGGCGACGGCCTCGGCGGACTCGGACTCGACGGCGGTCTCGGGCTCGACCGCGGTCTCGGACGCCGGCTCGACGACCTCGGTGGCCTCGGTGGTCTCGACGGCGGTGTCGCCCTCGGTTTCACCCTCGGCCTCGACCGCGGTCCCGGGAACGGCTTCCGGCACGACCGGCGCGGCCTCGGGCTCGACGGCCACGGGCTCGACGGCGGTGGCGGCGGGCTGCTCGGCCGACTCCTGCTGCTGCGCCGGCTCCGACGCGGCGACCGGCTCGGCGGGCGCGGCCGCGGGCTGCTCGACCGGCTCGACCTGCTCGGCGGCGGGCTGCTCGACGGGGGCCTCGACGGCCGGGGCCGCGGACTCCTCGGCGGCCGCTTCCGGCTGCGGTTCGACGGCGGCGGCCGGGGCCTCGGGCTCCAACAGCGGCAGGCCGGCGGGGGCGGCGAGGAACGCGGAGATGCGCCGGTGCGCGCCCCGGCCGGACGGCTTCGCGGCCGGGTCGGGGATCGGCTCCGCGGCGGCCTCGCCGCTCACCGTCTGCGCGTTCGCGGCCTCGGGCTGCGCGACCTGCGCGACCTGCTCGGCCACGGCCTCGGCCGGCACCGACCCGACCGGCAGCGGCTCGGCCTGGACGGCCTCGGCCTCGGCCTCGGGCTCGACGGCCACGGGCTGCTCGGCCGACGGCGCGTCAACCGCCGCGGCCGTCCCGGGCTGCGGCTCGACCGGCGCGGCGCCCTGCTGCTCGACCGGCTCGACGAACACCGGAGCCAGGTTCGCGGCGGGCGCGCCCTCCGCGTCCACGGGCGCGGGCTGCGGCTCCGCCGGTCCGGCGGCGGGCTCGGCGGCCGGGGCGACGACGGCCTCCACGGCCTCGGCGACGATCTCCGGCACCTCGGTGGTCTCGGCCACCGCGACCGGCGCCGCGACGGGCTCCGTGACGGGCTCGACCACCGGCTCGACGGGCTCGGCGACCACGGCGGCCGCGGCCTCCTCGACCGGCTCCGCGAGGGGCTCCACCGCGGCCTCGACGGCCGGAGCGGCCTCCACGGCCACCGCGACGGGCGCCACCGGCTCGGCGACGGCCGCGGCTGCGGCCGCGGCTGCGGCCGCGGCCGCCTCGACCACCTGCGGCTGCACCGGCGCGGGCACCTGGACGGCCGGGGCCTGCACGGCGACCGCGGCCGGAACCGGCTGAGGCTGCGGCGGCTGCTGTGCCTGCTGCACCGTTTCCGCGCCCGGCACCGGCACCCCGTACGCGGGCGTGCCGCCGGGCGCGGACGGGCCGCGGTCGGCGAGGGAGCGGACGGGGACGTGACCGGTCATCAGGGACGGGTCCGGGATCGGCGGTCCGGCGTGCAGCGGGCGGCGCGGCTGGGGCGGCGCGGGCTGCTGGACGGCGGTGGCGGCCGGGGCCGCGGGCTGCGCCTGCGGGGCGCCGAGGTGCAGGGTGCCGCTGGCGCCCGCTTCGCCGGTGGGCGCCGCGACGCCCTCCGCGCCCTCCGCGATCGGCGCCGTCGGGACGGCCTCGACCGGGACGGCGGCCGTGAGCGGCGCGGCCTCGGCGGGGGTGGCGACGGTGAGGAGGGGGGGCGCGAGCGGCGGCCAGGACGGCGCGACGGGGGTGCCGGGCGGCTGTTCGCCGGCGGCGGCGCCCTCGACGCCCTGCGCCGCGTCGCCCCAGGCGGTCTGCGGGCCGGGCATCAGGAGGACGTCGTCCTCCTCCTCGCCGTCGGGCTGGTCGAGGAAGGTGTACGCGGGCCGCTGTTCGCCGTGCCAGGGCCCGGCGGGCGCGGCGGGCTGGAGGGGCGCGCCGAGGTGGGGCTCCGGAACGGGTCCGCCGGGCCCGGGTTCGGGCGCGAGGGGACCGGCGCTGGGGGCGTGTCCGCCGTCGGTCATGTCAATGCTCCTTCCAGGCCGCTTGCGCGTCCTCGGCGAGTCCCCGGAGGCCCCGCCCACTTCGCCGGAACGGAACCGCACCGACCCGTCCCTTACTCCATCGGCCGTCACCCGCACGGGTGGCGTGCCATCAGAAACAACGACGGCCCCGGGCAACCGGCACGACGGCGCGGCCGCTCCGGACCCTCACGGCATTCTTCCGGGCGGGTGCGCACCGCGTCGAATGCCCGCGAAGCGGGCCGTTCGGGTTGCAACGCGTCAAATGGGTGGCAACCGGGCCGGATCGGACACGGTGCTGCATCGACGGGTTGGTCCCCCGGGGAAACCCTACCGGCCGCGGCCGGGCCGATCTCGAAACCCTGTCCGGATGCGACGGGGATCACCGTACCGCCCGGGTCGGACGGTCCGCGGGCTGCGGAAACGGAGATCAGTCGTACGGTTCGCCCCAGATCAGCAGGGTGTAGTCGCCGCGCCCGAAGGAGGGCCCGGCGCCCGCGTCCGACTCGGCCCGCAGGGGGGCGGACTGGAGCAGCAGGCCGTCGGTGCGGTAGCCCGCGGCGTCCAGGATCCGGCGGGTCTCGGTGGCCTCGGCGAGGCCGCGGGCGACGGCAACCACCCGGCCGGGCTTGCGGGCGGTGACGGCGCGGACCATGGCGGGGCCGCCGTGCTCGACGGCGACGGCGTCGGGTTCGGGGAGCGCGCCGAGCACCTCGGGACCGGATCCGGCGGCGGTCTCGACCTCGACGCCGCACCTGCGGGCGTTGGCGGAGATCCGGGCGCAGTCGGCGGGTTCGGCCTCGACGGCGACCACGGCGGCGCCGAACCGGGCGGCCTCGACGGCGAGCGCGCCGTCCCCGGCGCCGACGGTCCACAGCAGGTCGCCGGGTGCGGGGGCGAGCCGGGCCAGGGCCAGCGCACGGACGTGCGGCGGGAGTGCGCGGGGGCGCCTGGCGTCGGCGTCCGCTCCGGCGTACGCCCGGCTGGGGAGCGCCCAGCCGCGCTGGGTGCCGGGGTGGTCGAGGGGTTTGCCGGCCAGCCAGCCGGAGGCGGCCTCGGCGGGCGGGACGTTGCCGATGACCAGGACGACCGAGGGGTCGCGCCAGTCGTGGTCGGGGACGCGCTCGGAGGTGAGGACGGTGACGTCCTCCTCGGGGGTGCCGAGCGCCTCGCAGACCACGAAGGTGCGGGGGACGCCGCGGAGCATCAGGGCGAGTTCGCTGGGTCCGGCGCCGCCGGTGGTGAGGACGGCGACCTTGGGGTGGGCGCGGCAGACGTTGGCGGCGCGGCGCAGCCGGCCGCCGTGGGCGGAGACCACCTGGGCGTCCTCCCAGGCCATGCCGGCCCGGGCGAAGGCGGTGGCCACCGAGGAGACGGCGGGCAGGACTTCGAGTTCGAGGCCGTACTCGGGGCGGCGCAGGGTGCGCACCACGCCGAAGAAACCGGGGTCGCCCTCGGCGACGACGACGACGGTGCCGCGGTGGTCGGCGATCTTCCGGGCGGCGGCCCGCAGGTCGGCGAGGCCGATGCGTTCGGCGCGCTCGGGGACGGGGAGGGCCGCGAGTTGGTAGCCCGCCCCGGCGACCAGGGTGGCTCCGGCGAGCGCTCCGGCGGCGGCCTGGGTCAGCGGGGTGCCGTCCCACCCGATGACCGTGATCCGGTCAGCCATCTGCGGCTGTTCTCCCTACGCCGTCGTTCCGCCCCTGGTGGGGTGCGCCGTGGACGCTCCCTGGGCAGAGGCTACCGCTTGGCCGGGGTGGTGCAGAGCCGTGGCGCGCGCCGGGGTCGTGAACAACGGGCGCACAAGGCGTGGGGGGTCAGTGCCGCAGGGCGTGGTAGCGGTCGTCGGGGCGGACGGGTTCGGGCGGATCGAGGTCCTCGGGGAGCAGGCTCCACACGATCAGGTCGGTGTGCTCCTCGGGGCCGGGGCCCCACTCACCGCCGCGGACTATGGCGGCGTTGCGCAGCACGCCCTCGCTGATCGCGCCGGCCTTCTGGGCGACCTGCTGGGCTGCGGTGTTGCCGGCGGCGGTGCGCAGTTCGAGGCGCTGGAAGCCGCGGTCCTCGAACAGCCACTGGGCGGTGCCGAGGACGGCCTCGGGCGCGTAGCCCTCGCCGCGGGCCCAGGGGGCGGTGACGAAGCGGACCTCGGTGGCGCGCAGGTGCCAGTCGGTGCGGTCGAGTTCGAGCAGGCCGACCAGGCGCTGGGTGAGGTGCTCGGTGACGGCGAAAACGATTCCGCGTCCCCGGGCGCGCCGTTCGGGCGCGTGACGGGCGATCAGCTCGTGGGCGTCGTCCTGCCGGTAGGGACGGGGGTGGCCGGTCCAGGTCTGGACGAGTTCGTCGCCGAGCATGGCGGCCAGTCCGGGGGCGTCCTGCTCCTCAAGGGCGCGCAGCAGCAGCCGTTCGGTGCTGATGGCTGTCTCGGGGAAGTTCGCAACCATGCCGTCTCTCCTCGCCGGGTCGTGGACACACCGTACGCCCCGCCCTTCGTCGGGCGTGCCAGCGTACCCGCTCCGCACCTCACGGCTCGTCAGCGCGGTGCCCCCGGCGGGGAGGCCGGGGGCACCGCGGTGGTCGACGGGTCGGTCAGAACGCCGGGATGACGGCGCCCTGGAAGTTGTCGTCGATGTACTTCTTCACCTCGTCGGAGTGCAGCAGTTCGGCGAGCTTCTGCACCCGCGGGTCGCTCTCGTGGCCCTTCTTGACGGCGAGGATGTTGGCGTAGGGGTTGCCCTCGGCCTTCTCCAGCACCAGGGCGTCGGTGGCGGGCTTGAGGTTGGCGCCCAGCGCGTAGTTGCCGTTGATGACGGCGGCGTCGACGTCGTCGAGGGCGCGCGGCAGCTGGGCCGCCTCCAGCTCCTTGAACTTGAGGTTCTTCGGGTTGGAGGTGACGTCCTGGACGGTGGCGGTGGTGCCGGCCCCGTCCTTGAGGGTGATGACGCCGTTGTCGGCGAGCAGCTTGAGCGCCCGGCCCTCGTTGGTGGCGTCGCTGGGGACGGCGACCTGGGCGCCGTCCTTGAGCTCGGCGACGCTCTTGACCTTCTTGGAGTAGACGCCGAGCGGCTCCAGGTGGACGGCCTCGACGGAGACGATGTTCGTGCCGTTCTTCTTGTTGAAGTCGTCGAGGTAGGGCTGGTGCTGGAAGTAGTTCGCGTCCGCGGAGCCGTCCTGGACCGAGGTGTTGGGGGTCACGTAGTCGCTGACCTCCTTGATGTCCAGCTTGAGGCCGGCCTTGGCCGCCAGGTTGTCCTGCACGAACTTGAGGATCTGCGCGTGCGGGGTGGGGCTGGCGGCGACCACCAGGGGCTTGTTCGGGTCGGCGGAGGCGCCGGAGTCGGACGAGCCCGAGGAGCAGGCGGCCAGGGTGAGCGCGAGGCCGGCGGCGGTGGCGGTCAGGGCGGTGGTCTTCAGGACGTTACGCACGAAAAGTGCCTTTCTGCGGGATGCGAACGGCCCTGGTGGGGCCGGGGTGCCCGTCCCGTGGTGCGGGACGGGAAGTTCGGTGCGAGGGGGTCAGCGCGAGGAGAGCAGGTCTTCCTCGGTGTCCTTCGGCTTCTCGGTGGCGGAGCGGAAGAAGCTGAGCGGGCTGCGGTAGTCGCCGCGGTGCGAGAGCCGGCGGGCGGCGAAGTCGCCGAGCAGCTGGATCACGGTGACGATGACCACGAGTTCGGCGACGATGACCCACATGAAGGCGGTCTCGAAGCGCTGGTAGCCGTACCGGATTGCGAGGTCGCCGAGCCCGCCGCCGCCGACCGTGCCGGCCATCGCGGAGTAGCCGATCAGCGCGATCACCGTGGTGGTGGCGGAGGCGACCAGCGAGGGCAGCGCCTCGGGCAGCAGGGTCTTGCGGACGATGGTGCCGGTGCCCGCGCCCATCGACTTGAGCGCCTCGACCAGGCCGCCGTCCACCTCGCGGACGGAGGTCTCCACCAGCCGGGCGAAGAACGGGATCGCGCCGATCGCGAGCGGCACGCTGGCCGCCTGCCAGCCGAGCGTGGTGCCCGCGACCGCCCGAGTGACCGGGAGCAGCGCGACCATCAGGATGACGAACGGGACGGAGCGGCCGACGTTGACGATCGCGCCGAGCACCCGGCTGACCGCGAGGTTCTGCAGCAGGCCGTCCTTGTCGGTGAGCACCAGCAGCAGGCCGATCGGCAGGCCGACCAGCAGGCTGACCAGGCCGGCGATGCCGACCATGCCGAGGGTCTCCCAGGTGGCGGGCCACATCAGTTCCTGCATCTGGTCCCAGGTCATGCCGCCGCTCCGTTCGACAGGTCGAGGACGTCCACCTGGAGGCCCTGTTGGCGCAGGTAGCCGATCGGCACCACGTTGTCGGTGTGGCTGCCGGGCAGTTCGACCCGCATCCGGCCGACCAGGCGGCCGGCGATGGTCTCGACGGCCGCGCCGAGGATGTTGATGTCGATCTGGTAGGTGCGGGCCAGCTGGGAGACGAACGGCTGGGCGGGCGCGTCGCCCTGGAAGGTGATCTCCAGGACGGTGTGCTCCGGGTCCCGGGTGCCGAAGTCGCCGAGCGGGAAGAGGTCCCGGGCGATCCGCGAGTGGCCGTCGGCGAGCAGGTCGGTGAGCTGCCCGGTCTCCACCACCCGGCCGCCGCGCATCAGGGCGGCGGAGTCGCAGACCGACTTGATGACGTCCATCTCGTGGGTGATCAGCAGGACGGTCAGGCCCAGCTGCTGGTTGAGCTCGCGCAGCAGCTTGAGGATCGAGCGGGTGGTCTCCGGGTCGAGCGCGCTGGTGGCCTCGTCGGAGAGCAGCACCTTGGGGTCGCCGGCCAGGGCGCGGGCGATGCCGACGCGCTGCTTCTGGCCGCCGGAGAGCTGGCCGGGGTAGCTGCGGGCCTTGTCGGCGAGGCCGACCAGGTCGAGCAGTTCGGCGGCCTTGCGGCGGCGCTCGCGGCGGTCCAGGCCGATGATCTCCAGCGGCAGTTCGACGTTGTCCTGGACGGTGCGCGAGGAGAGCAGGTTGAAGTGCTGGAAGACCATGCCGATCCGCTGCCGGGCGGCGCGCAGCTCGCGTCCGGCGCGCTGCTCGCTGCCGGACAGCGCGGTCAGCTCCACGCCGTCCACGGTGACGGTGCCGGAGGTGGGCCGCTCCAGCAGGTTGACGCACCGGATCAGGGTGGACTTGCCGGCGCCGCTGGTGCCGACGACCCCGAACACCTCGCCCTGCCGCACGTGCAGGTCGACGTCGTCCAGCGCCCGGACCTCGCGGCCCTGGGAGCGGTAGACCTTGGTCAGGCCCTTGGTGGTGATCACAGCTGCTTCCGTTGTTCGTCTGCGGACGGCCGCGGGGGCGCCCGCGCCAATGGCGGGATGGGCACGCGAGTGCCTGGGAAGGGGGGTGCCGACGTCGTTTCGATCATGGCCGTCGGCCGGGCGGGCCGCCCGTGGGCGTGGCCCTAACGAGTCATCGGCCGGTCGGCGGCCGACGGGGCGTCAGCGGGTGCCGGGCGGGGGCCCTCAGCTGCGACACATTCGACGGCCGCACATGCGCGACTCACCTGCCGGCGTCGCGCCGGTGGGGATGCATGTCGTCGTCGTGGTCATGGAACCCAGTAAATCAGACATTTGGTCCACGTCCCAATTTCCGGGACCGGCCGTCCGGCATGCGGACACGACCCTTGCGGCACACGCACTGCGGCGCCCGACCCTTCGTTCGGGTCGGGCGCCGCAGTGCGTGTGCCGGGGGGCTCGCGCTCAGGCGGCGAGGGTGGTCGCCCCCGTCTTGGCCAGCGTCACGATGGACAGCCGGCGGGACACCTCGCGCACCTCGGTCTCGCGGTAGCCGAGCCTGCGGTACAGCCGCAGGTTGCCCAGGCTGCGGTGGCCGGTGAACAGTTCGAAGCTGCTCGCGCCGTCCTCGGCCAGCCCCGCCTCCAGGGCCTCCAGCAGGCGGCGGCCCAGGCCGTGCCGCTGCATCCGCGGGTGCACCACCAGCCGGCCGATCTGCCCGGTGCCGTTCCCGTCCACCCAGCCGCGGGCGCTGCCCACGACCTCGTCGCCGAGCCGGGCGACCAGCACCCGGTGGTCGGCCATCTCCGCCTTGAGGCTCTCCAGGGTCTGGGTCAGCGGCTCCAGCCCCCAGTCCCCGTAGAGCTCGGCCTCGCTCTGGTAGCCGAGGTACTGGAGCTTGAGGATCTGCTCCGCCTCTTCCGGTCGTGCCGCTGCGATGATCACACTCATGCCCATGTGCGGGGGCCTCCATCGTTAAGTGCCCGGCGCGTGCGAGTGAGGGTCTTGCACCGGTTCCTGTCCGAGGTGTGCCCGGACGGGGATCGGCCCGGCCCGGGAAAAGCGCGACGCGTCCCGCCGGACGGTGGTCCGGACGGCCGGGACTGACGCGCGCTCACGCTCAGTATCCGGGTGGTCGGGCGACCGTCAAGAGAGACGTTCGCCACCGCTCTACCCAGCGGCCAGCCGTTCTCAACCTTCCCGACGCCCGACGTGGCGAGCGTCACGCCCCCACGGGTGGTGCCGTCACCCGCTCGGCCGGATGTTCTGGTTGACCCGGAACAGGTTCGTCGGGTCGTACCGGTCCTTCAGCGCGACCAGCCGCTCGTACTTCGCCAGCCCGTACGCCTCCACCACCCGGGCCTGCCCCTCCGCCCCCATCAGGTTCACGTACGCCCCGCCCGAGGAGAACGGCCGCATCGCCTCCCAGCAGCGCCGCACCCAGGCCGTGTGCGGCTCCGCCGGGCCCCGGGTCCAGCGCGCCACCGCGCTCAGCAGGTACGGCGCCGTCCGGTGCGTGTACGCGGTGTCCTCCGGGCCGACCCGGGCCACCGCCCCGCCCAGGAACGCCAACTGGAGCTGCGCGCCCGGCCCCGGCATCGCCGCGACCTGCTCGGCCAGCCGGTCGATCGCCGCCCCGTCCAGCACCGACAGGAACTCCGAACGCCCGAAGTTGGCCGCGCCCGGCCCCCGGTCCGCGTCCAGCGCCCGCTGCCACAGCGCGTACGGCCGGGTCTGCACGGTGTCCACCAGCACCCCCGGCAGGGCGCGCAGCGGCGCCACCGCCTCCCGGCCCCGGTCGGCCCGGCCGGACCAGCACAGGCCGATCCGCAGCACCGTCCGGTCCGGCAGCTGCGGCACGCCCCGCGGCCGCCCCAGCTCCACCCCCACCGTCAGGCCGTCCGGCGCGTGCGCCATGAAGTCCCGCACCGCGGCGAGGGTCGGCGGGAACAGCTCCACCGGCACGTACAGCGCCCCGCACAGCACGTGCGGGCCCACCCCGTGCAGCCGGTAGGTGAACGAGGTCACCACCCCGAAGTTGCCGCCGCCCCCGCGCAGCCCCGCGAACAGCTCCGGGTGCGCGGACGCGCTCGCCGTCAGCAACCGCCCCTCGGCGGTCACCACGTCCGCCTCCACCAGGTTGTCGCAGGTCAACCCGTACGCCCGGGCCAGCCAGCCCACTCCCCCGCCGAGCGTCACGCCCGCGATGCCCGCCCCCGAGTACGGCGCGCCCGTCGTCGCCAGGTCGAACGCCTGCGTCTCGTGGTCGAACGCCCCCCAGGTCACCCCCGGCTGCGCCCGGGCGAGCCGGCGGGCCGGATCCACCCGGACGCCGCGCAGCCGCGACAGGTCGATCAGCAGGCCGCCGTCGCACGTCCCCAGCCCGGCCAGGCCGTGGCCCGCGCCGCGGACCCCCGCGTGCAGGCCGTGCTCCCGGGCCACCGCGACGGCCTGCAGCACGTCGGCGACGCCGGTGCACCGGGCGATCAGCTCGGGCCGCCGGTCCACCGCGCCGTTCCACACCGACCGCGCCGCGTCGTACCCCTCGTCACCGGGCACCACGATCTCGCCCCGGAACCCCTCGGCCAGCGCGACGGCTGCTTTGGACATGGATCCAGCGTAGGCCGGGGGCACCTTTCGGGCAGGACGAGCAGGCGAAATCAGGGGCCCGGGGAACGGCGGGTCCGTGCTGCTGGTGGCCGGAGCCCATCGATGTGTCCGTGCTGCTGCGTGTAGTGAACAGAACCGGAAGCCGATGCGCGCTCCGGCAGTGCACCGTCAGCAGACTGGGCCTCGCCGTTCCCCGAGCCCCTGTCGGGGCCCTCTGTCGAGGCTCTCCGTTCGAAGGACTTAGCTCAGCCAGGACTGCTGGGCCGCGAGGTCGTCCTTGATCTCGGCGAGCTGGACGGCGACCGCCGACGGGGCGGTGCCGCCGCGGCCGTCGCGGGAGGCGATGGCGCCGTGGACGGAGAGGACGGTGCGGACCTCGGGGGTGAGGTGGGGGGAGATCCGCGCGAACTGGGCGTCGGTGAGGTCGGAGAGCTCGATGCCCTCGGCCTCGCAGACCTTGACGCAGGCGCCGGCCACCTCGTGCGCGACCCGGAACGGGACGCCCTGCTTGACCAGCCACTCGGCGATGTCGGTGGCGAGCGAGAAGCCGGCCGGGGCCAGTTCCTCCAGGCGCTCGCGGTGGACGGTCAGGGTGGCGATCATGCCGGTGAAGGCGGGGAGCAGGACCTCCAGGGTGTCGCAGGAGTCGAAGACCGGCTCCTTGTCCTCCTGGAGGTCGCGGTTGTAGGCGAGCGGCAGGGCCTTGAGGGTGGCGAGCAGGCCGGTCAGGTTGCCGATCAGGCGGCCGGACTTGCCGCGGGCGAGCTCCGCGATGTCGGGGTTCTTCTTCTGCGGCATGATCGACGACCCGGTGGAGAAGGCGTCGTGCAGCGTGATGAAGCCGAACTCCTTGGTGTTCCAGATGATGATCTCCTCCGCGATCCGCGAGAGGTTGATGCCGATCATCGCGGTGACGAAGGCGAACTCGGCGACGAAGTCGCGCGAGGCGGTGCCGTCGATCGAGTTGCCCACCGAGCCGCGCTCGAAGCCGAGTTCGGCGGCGACGGCCTGCGGGTCGAGGCCGAGCGAGGATCCGGCCAGCGCGCCGGAGCCGTACGGGGAGACGGCGGTGCGGGCGTCCCACTGGCGCAGCCGCTCGGCGTCCCGGCCGAGGGCCTGGACGTGGGCGAGGACGTGGTGGGCGAACAGCACCGGCTGGGCGTGCTGGAGGTGGGTGCGGCCGGGCATCGCGGTGTCCGGGTGGGCCTCGGCGAGGCCGACCAGGGCGTGCTGGAGGTCGAGGACCAGCGCGCCGATGGTCTTGGCGTGGTCGCGCAGGTACATCCGGAACAGGGTGGCGATCTGGTCGTTGCGCGAGCGCCCGGCGCGGAGCTTGCCGCCGAGGTCGGCACCCAGGCGCTCCAGCAGGCCGCGCTCCAGGGCGGTGTGCACGTCCTCGTCGGCGACGGTGCCCACGAAGGCGCCGGACTCGACGTCGGCCAGCAGCTGGTCCAACCCGGCCAGCATGCCGTCGAGTTCGGCGTCGCTGAGCAGTCCGGCCTTGTGCAGCACGCGGGCGTGGGCCTTGGAGCCGGCGATGTCGTAGGGAGCGAGCCGCCAGTCGAAGTGGACGGAGGCGGAGAGCTTGGCCAGGGCCTCGGAGGGGCCGTCGGCGAAGCGCGCGCCCCAGAGGCGGACGTCTGCGGGCTGGTCGGCGGTCATCGCGTGGGCTCCTTCGAGGGTGGGTCTGAGTGCGGCGGTGCCCCGGCCGCGGGGTGCGGCCGGGGCGGGGACTGCGGGTCGGTCAGGCCAGGTCGCGGCGGGCGGCGATCTTCGAGGACATGCCGAAGATCTCGATGAAGCCCTTGGACATGGACTGGTCGAAGGTGTCGCCGGTGTCGTAGGTGGCGAGGTTGAAGTCGTACAGCGACCGGTCCGACTTGCGGCCGTTGACGACGGCGCGGCCGCCGTGCAGGACCATCCGGATCTCGCCGGAGACGTGCTGGTTGGCCTCGTTGACGAAGCCGTCCAGGGCGCGCTTGAGCGGGGAGAACCACAGGCCGTCGTAGACCAGCTCGGCCCAGCGCTGCTCGACCTGCCGCTTGTAGCGGGCGAGTTCGCGCTCGACGGTGACGTTCTCCAGGGCCTGGTGGGCGGTGATCAGGGCGATCGCGCCGGGGGCCTCGTAGATCTCGCGGGACTTGATGCCGACCAGGCGGTCCTCGACCATGTCGAGGCGGCCGATGCCCTGGGCGCCGGCCCGCTTGTTCAGCTCCTCGATGGCCTGCAGGACGGAGACCTTGCGGCCGTCGATCGCGACCGGGACGCCGGCCTCGAAGGTGATGACGACGTCGTCGGCCTCACGCGCGGTGGCCGGGTTCTGGGTGTACTCGTAGACGTCCTCGATCGGGGCGTTCCAGATGTCTTCCAGGAAGCCGGTCTCGACGGCGCGGCCGAAGACGTTCTGGTCGATCGAGTACGGGTTCTTCTTGGTGGTGACGATCGGGAGGTTCTTGGCCTCGGCGAAGGCGATCGCCTTGTCGCGGGTCATCGCGTAGTCGCGGACCGGGGCGATGCACTTCAGGCTCGGGGCCAGCGACTGGATGCCGACCTCGAAGCGGACCTGGTCGTTGCCCTTGCCGGTGCAGCCGTGGGCGACGGTGGTGGCGCCGTGCTTCTGCGCGGCGGCCACCAGGTGCTTGACGATCACCGGGCGGGAGAGCGCGGAGACCAGCGGGTACTGGCCCTGGTAGAGGGCGTTGGCCTTGAGGGCCGGCAGGCAGTACTCGTCGGCGAACTCGTCGCGGGCGTCGGCCACCTCGGCCTCGACGGCGCCGCAGTCGAGGGCACGCTGGCGGATGACGTCGAGGTCCTCGCCGCCCTGGCCGACGTCGACGGCGACGGCGATGACCTCGGCGCCGGTCTCTTCGGCGATCCAGCCGATGCAGACGGACGTGTCCAGACCGCCCGAGTAGGCGAGTACGACGCGCTCAGTCACGGCTATCTCCATTCACAAACACAGGTTCCATGCGGCGTTAGGCATAAGTATGCACCACCGCGTATGAGTTCACAAACTGACGGCACCGGCCGGATGCCCGACCCGACCCGCCGGTGCGCAGCACCGCATGAGAGCAGTACAAACCAGTACCGCACAGCACGTTTGAAAAGCCCGGGAGGCTACTGCGACTTGGCCTGGGCGAGTTGCATCAGGTGGTCGGCCAGCGCCTGCCCGCCGGCCGCGTCCCGGCTGATCAGCAGCACGGTGTCGTCCCCGGCGATGGTGCCGAGGATCTCGAACACCTCGGCGGTGTCGATCGCGGAGGCGAGGAACTGGGCCGCGCCGGGCGGGGTGCGCAGCACCACCAGGTTGCCCGAGGCGGTCGCGGAGACCATGAGCTCGCCCGCCAGCCGGGCCATCCGGGCCTCGCTGGCGGACTCGCCCATCGGGGCGCGGGGGGTGCGGTCCCCGCCCTCGGCCGGGACGGCGTAGATGAGCGCGCCGTCCCGGTTGCGGATCTTCACCGCTCCGAGCTCGTCCAGGTCCCGGGAGAGGGTGGCCTGGGTGACCACCAGCCCGTCGTCGGCGAGCAGCTTGGCGAGCTGGCTCTGCGAGCGGACGGGCTGACGGGTCAGCAGGTCCACGATCCGCCGGTGGCGCGCGGTGCGGGTCTGCGGGACCTGCGGCGTGGGGCCGGCGGCGGGGGTCGTGGGCTCGGGGCGTTCGGTCATGACTGATGATTCTCCTGAAGGACGCTCAGCTGTTCGCGTCGGGGGCGGCTTCGCGGACCGTTCGGAGGATCGCGGGCAGGGCGGCGAGGAAGCCGTCGGCCTGTTCCTCGGTGAGCACCAGCGGCGGGACCAGCCGGACGGCGTCCGCGACGGCGGCGTTGACCAGGAAGCCCGCCTCCTGCGCGGCGGCCTGCACCCGGGCGGCGACCGGCTCGGTGAGCACGATGCCCAGCAGCAGGCCCTTGCCCCGGACGTGGTCGACCAGCGGGTCGCCGATCGCCTCGATGCCGGTGCGCAGCCGCTCGCCGAGCTTGGCGGCGTGCTCCAGCAGGCCCTGCTCCTCGATGGTGCGCAGCACCGCGAGGCCGGCGGCGGCGACCACCGGGTTGCCGCCGAAGGTGGTGCCGTGGTGGCCGGGGCCGAGCAGGTCGGCGGCCGGGCCGAAGGCGAGCACGGCGCCGATCGGCAGGCCGCCGCCGAGGCCCTTGGCGAGGGTGACGACGTCCGGCTCGACGCCCTCGTACGCCTGGTGGGCGAACCAGTGGCCGGTGCGGCCGGTGCCGGTCTGGATCTCGTCCAGGACCAGCAGGGTGCCGGTGGCGCGGGTGATCTCGCGGGCGGCCCGCAGGTAGCCGTCCGGGAGCGGGATGGCGCCGTTCTCGCCCTGGATCGGCTCCAGGAAGACGGCGGCGGTGTCGGTGGTGACGGCGGCGCGCAGGGCCTCGACGTCGCCGAACGGGACGTAGCTGACGTCGCCGGGCAGCGGCTTGAACGGCTCCTGCTTGCCGGGCTGGGCGGTGAGCGCGAGGGCGCCCATCGTCCGGCCGTGGAAGGCGCCCTGGAGCGAGACCAGGTGGGTGCGGCCGGTCAGCCGGGAGATCTTGAAGGCGGCCTCGTTGGCCTCGGTGCCGGAGTTGCAGAAGAAGACCTTGCCCGGGCGTCCGGACAGCTCGATCAGCTTCTCGGCGAGTTCGACGGCCGGCTCGGCCATGAACAGGTTGGAGACGTGGCCCAGGGTGGTGATCTGCCGCGTCACGGCCTCGACGATCGCCGGGTGGGCGGTGCCCAGCGCGTTGACCGCGATGCCGGCGACCAGGTCGAGGTACTGCTTGCCGTCGGCGTCCCAGACCAGCGAGCCCTCGCCGCGCACCAGCGGGATCCGCGGGGTGCCGTAGTTGTTCATCAGGCTCTGCTTGTACCGCTCGGTGATGGCGTCGTTGCCGCTCATGCCAGGCCCCCCAGTACGGTGCTGTCGTCGTCGGGCACGACCATGGTGCCGATGCCCTCGTCGGTGAAGATCTCCAGCAGCAGGCTGTGCTGGACGCGGCCGTCCAGGACGCGGGCGGTGCCCACGCCGGAGCGGACGGCTCGCAGGCAGCCCTCCATCTTGGGGAGCATGCCGGAGGCCAGGGTGGGGAGCATCTCCTCCAGCTCGCTGGCGTTCAGCTGGCTGATCACGTCGTCGGAGTTCGGCCAGTCCTTGTACAGGCCCTCGACGTCGGTGAGCACCACCAGCATCTCGGCGCCGAGCGCGGCCGCGATGGCGGCGGCCGCGGTGTCGGCGTTGATGTTGTAGACGTGGCCGTCGGCGCCGCGGGCGATCGAGGAGATCACCGGGATCCGGCCGTCGGCGATCAGCGCCTTCACGGCGCCGGCCTCGATGTTGACGATGTCGCCGACCAGGCCGATGTCGACCTGCTCGCCGTCGACCACGGCGTAGCGCTTGACGGCGGTCATGGTGTGGGCGTCCTCGCCGGTCATGCCGACGGCGAACGGGCCGTGCGAGTTGAGCAGGCCGACGAGTTCGCGCTGGACCTGCCCGGCGAGCACCATCCGGACCACGTCCATGGTCTCGGGGGTGGTGACGCGCAGGCCGGCGGTGAACGAGGACTCCAGGCCCAGCTTGTCGAGCTGGGCGCTGATCTGCGGGCCGCCGCCGTGCACGACGACGGGGTGCAGTCCGGCGAACCGGAGGAAGACGACGTCCTGGGCGAACGCGGCCTTGAGGTCCTCGTCGACCATGGCGTTGCCGCCGAACTTGATGACCACGGTCTTGCCGTGGAAGCGCTCCAGCCAGGGCAGCGCCTCGATCAGGGTGCGGGCCTTGGGCAGGGCCGCGTTGCTACGGGCCTGTTCGCCCTTGGGTGCGATCTGCATGGCGTGGTTCCGTCCCCCTCGGGTCAGCTGGAGTACGCGCTGTTCTCGTGCACGTACTCGGCGGTCAGGTCGTTGGTCCAGACGGTGGCCGCGGCCTGACCGGCCTTCAGGTCGGCGGTGATGACGACCTCGCGGTCCTTCATCGAGACCAGGTCGCGGTCCTCGCCGACGCCGCCGCCCCGGCACACCCAGACGCCGTTGATGGCGACGTCCAGCTGGTCCGGGTCGAAGGCGGCGGAGGTGGTGCCGATCGCGGACAGCACCCGGCCCCAGTTGGGGTCCTCGCCGTGGATGGCGCACTTGAGCAGGTTGCTGCGGGAGATCGTGCGGGCGACGTCGACGGCCTCGTCCTCGGTGGCCGCGTTGACCACCTCGATCCGGATGTCCTTGGAGGCGCCCTCGGCGTCGCCGATCAGCTGGCGGGCCAGGTCGGCGCAGACGGTGCGCACGGCCTCGGCGAACTCGGCCTGCCCGGGCGCCACTCCGGAGGCGCCGGAGGCCAGCAGCAGCACGGTGTCGTTGGTGGACATGCAGCCGTCGGAGTCGACCCGGTCGAAGGTGGTGCGGGTGGCGTCGCGCAGCGCGGCGTCCAGCGCGGCGGAGTCGACCACGGCGTCGGTGGTGACCACGACCAGCATGGTGGCCAGGCCGGGGGCGAGCATGCCCGCGCCCTTGGCCATGCCGCCGACCGTCCAGCCCGCGGGGGCGGTGACCTGGGCGGTCTTGTGCACGGTGTCGGTGGTCTTGATGGCGATCGCGGCGCTCTCGCCGCCGGTCTCCGACAGGGCCGCGATGGCCAGTTCGACGCCGGGCAGCAGCTTGTCCATCGGCAGCCGGACGCCGATCAGGCCGGTGGAGCAGACCGCGACCTCGATGGCGCCGATGCCGAGTTCGGCGGCGACCTTCTCGGCGGTGGCGTGGGTGTCCTGGAAGCCCTCGGGCCCGGTGCAGGCGTTGGCGCCGCCGGAGTTGAGGACCACGGCGGCCAGTTCGCCGTCGTTCAGCACCTGGCGCGACCACTTGACCGGCGCGGCGTGCACCCGGTTGGAGGTGAACACGCCGGCGGCGGCGTGCCGCGGGCCGTCGTTGACGACCAGCGCGAGGTCCGGGTTGCCGGACGCCTTGATGCCCGCGGTGACGCCCGCCGCGCGGAAGCCCCTGGCCGCGGTGACGCCGACGCCGCCGGTGCTCTGGTCCTGGGTGGTCACGGTGCGACTCCGTTCAGCGGGAGGCCGAGCTCCTCGGGGAGGCCGAGGGCGATGTTCATGCTCTGCACCGCGCCGCCCGCGGTGCCCTTCACCAGGTTGTCGATCGCGCTGATCGCGATGATCCGCCCGGCGTGCTCGTCCAGCACGACCTGCAGCACGGCGGCGTTCGAGCCGTACACGGACGAGGTGTGCGGCCACTGCCCCTCGGGCAGCAGGTGGACGAACGGCTCGTCGCCGTACGCCTTCTCGTACGCGGCCCGCAGCTCGGCGCCGGTGGTGCCGGGCTTCGCCTTGGCCGAGCAGGTGGCGAGGATGCCGCGCGGCATCGGCGCCAGGGTGGGCGTGAAGGAGACGGTGACCGGCTCGCCCGCGAGCGGGGTCAGGTTCTGCGCCATCTCCGGGGTGTGCCGGTGGCCGCCGCCGACGCCGTACGGGCTCATCGAGCCCATCACCTCGCTGCCCAGCAGGTGCGCCTTGGCGGCCTTGCCCGCGCCGGAGGTGCCGGACGCGGCGGTGATCACCGCCTCCGGCTCGGCCAGGCCCGCGGCGTACATCGGGTACATGGCGAGCGTGACGGAGGTCGGGTAGCAGCCGGGCACGGCGATCCGCTTGCTGCCGCGCAGCGCCTCGCGGTGGCCGGGCAGTTCGGGCAGGCCGTAGGGCCACGTCCCGGCGTGCGGGGAGCCGTAGAACTGCTCCCAGTCGGCGGACGACTTCAGGCGGTGGTCGGCGCCCAGGTCGACCACCAGGACGTCCTCGCCGAGCTGGGCGGCGACCTCGGCGGACTGCCCGTGCGGCAGGCCGAGGAAGACGACGTCGTGCCCCGCCAGCGTCTGCGGGTTGGTCGGCTCCAGCACCCGGTCGGCCAGGCCGATCAGGTGCGGCTGCAGCGCTCCGAAGCGCTGGCCCGCGTTGGAGGCGCCGGTCAGCGCGCCGATCTCCACTTCGGGGTGCGCCTGCAGCAGTCGCAGCACCTCACCGCCCGCGTATCCGCTCGCGCCGGCGACGGCTACTCGCAATACCATGGCATTCCCTCCTGAAGCCCAGCATGAATATACGCAGCCTAGCAAAATCATGCAAGGATGCGGCCGGTCCGGACCCTGTCCCGCCCACCTCCTGGCTGCAACTCCAGGCCCACATCAACCGGCTCTCCCTGCGGCACACCGACTGACGAGCACCCGGACCGCGCCCCGGACCGGGCTCCGGGCCGCGGGCGCTCGCGGGGCCCGGGGCCGCGCGGCGGGGGCCGGTCGTACCTGGCGGCCGGGTGCGGGGCGGTGGAGCGGCTCTTCGACGAGCGCGGGATCGAGCCGCTGGACCCGCACCGCCCGTCGGTGGCCCGAGCCGACTCCCCGGCCCAGCAGGCGAGTTGACCCCCGTCCGGACGAACGCCCGCCGGGCGGGTGGGTGGCGGCCCGTACCCTGCGGGCATGGACCTGGCGGAGGCGTGGAACGAGCGGCTGGCGGAGCTGGTCGGGTGGCGGACGGCGCGGCGGCGGGAGATCGACTGGGCGGGGGTGGCGGCCCGGTTGGGGACGCGGCTGCCGCTCGGCTACCGGCTGCTGGCGGAGCGCTTCGGGGCGGGGGCGTTCGACGGGTTGTCGCCGCTGGTGCCGGGGGCGCCCGATCCGCGGCTGGACCTGGAGGGCAACGCGGCACGGCTGGCCGGGGCGGCGGCCGAGTGGCCCGGGCGGCTCGATCCGTACCCGGTGTTCCCCGCGCCGGGCGGGCTGCTGCAGTGGCTGGACGGCGAGGACGGCCAGCTGCAGGCGTACTGGCTGACCGACGCGGGCGACCCGGACCGGTGGCCGGTCCTGAGCAACGGCGCCGACGGCACGGCCGAGGAGTGGGAGCGCTTCGACGGCCCGGCCGGGCAGTACCTGTTCCGGCTGTTCACCGGCCGCCGCCCGGGCGCGTACGCCGGGGGGCCGCCGGTCCGCTTCGAGCCCGTGCGGTCCGCGAGGTCGGCGGTCGCGCCGTGGGAGGACGCGGGCCGCGAGGAGTGGAGCCCCGATCCGCGCTGGTGAGCCGACGGTTCCTCAGGCGTGCGCGTCCGCGTCGGTGGAGGCGCGGACGACGAGCTGCGGGGCGAAGCGCTCGACCTCCTCGGCGCGGTCGGCCGCCGGACCCTGGAGCAGGGCGAGGGCGCGTTCGGCCATGTCGGCGAGCGGGTGGCGGATGGAGGTGATCGGGGGGTCGAGGAGTTCGAGCAGTTCGGTGTCGTCGAAGCCGGTGACGGCGATCTCGCCGGGGACGGAGACCGCCGAGCGCTGCAGGGTGCTGACCAGGCCGACGGCGAGGACGTCCGCGCCGCAGACGACGGCGTCGACCTCGGCGCGGCGTTCGGCGATCCGGCGGCCGGCGGTGCGGCCGGCGTCGGTGGTGAAGCTGGGCAGCAGGACGGTGGCGGCCCCGGCGCCGCGGGCGGCGGTGAACGCGGCGAGGCGCTCGGCGCCGGAGGAGGACGCCTGGTCGGCGGCGACCAGGGCGATCCGGTGGCGGCCGAGGCCCTCCAGGTGGTCGAGCAGCAGGCGCACCGCGGCGGCGTTGTCGAGGGTGACGGCGACGGTGCCGGAGCCGTGCGCCCAGCGGTCGAACAGCACGACGGGGGCGCGCCCGGCGGCGGCCCGGACGGCGGCCCCGGAGGCGGCGGCGGAGACCGGGACGACCAGCAGCCCGTCGACCCGTCCGCTCAGCAGGGTCTCGATCTGCTCGGCCTCGATGGCGGTCGAGTTGGCCGCGTCGGAGACGACGAGCTGGCCGCCGGCGGCCCGGACCCGCTGGGCGAGGGCGTCGGCGAGCTGGACGAAGTACGGGTTGGCGAGCGAGGGGACGACCACGCCGACGGTGCCGGTGGTGCCGGTGCGCAGCGCCCGCGCGGAGTGGTTGGTGCGGTAGCCGAGGCGCCGGGCGGCCTCCTCGACCCGGCGGGCCAGGTCGGGGTCGACGTTGCGCGGGGTGCCGGCCAGGACGCGGGAGGCGGTGGCCCGGGAGACGCCGGCGGCGGCGGCCACGTCGAGGAGTCGGGGCGCTGTCACGTGGGGTCCTCCCCGGTCGGAGCGGTCTGGGCGGTCTGGGCGGTCTGGGCGGTCTGGGCGGTCTGGGCGGTCTGGGCGGCGGTGCCGGATGCGGTGCGCGGGCTGCGCGGCGCGTTCCCGGTCTCCGAGCGGTGACGGCCGGGTCTCGTTCCGGTCGGCGGCGCCCTGGCGGGTCTGAGCTGGCGCGATGTGCAGCACGAGGGTACTTGACGCTTCGTGAGTGCTGGTCCAGAGTGTGGGAGATCGATCTCCCACGGCTCCCGAGGAGTCCCAGATGCCGTCCATCACCGTCGTCGGTTCGGTCAACCGCGACCTCGTCCTGACCGTCGAGGACCTGCCGCGGCCCGGCGAGACCGTGCTCGCGCGGGGCTTCGTCGAGGGCGTCGGCGGCAAGGGCGCCAACCAGGCCGTCGCGGCCGCCCGGCTCGGCTCGCGGGTCCGCCTGGTGGCCCGGGTCGGGGCGGACGGCGAGCCGATCCGGCGGGTGCTGGCCGCCGAGGGCGTCGACCTCGACGCGGTGCTCACCGCGCCGGACGCCGGCACCGGGATCGCCTCGGTGGTGGTCGACCGGGCGGGCGAGAACACCATCGTGGTCAACCCCGGCGCCAACGCCGTCCTCTCGGTCGAGGACCTGCCGCAGTGGCTGGCCCGCACCCCCGGCGAGGTGGTGCTGGTGCAGCACGAGGTCGCCGCCGAGGTGGTGGCCGCCGCGGTGCTGCGGGCCCGGGAGCAGGGCGGCACGGTCGTCCTCAACCCGGCCCCGGCCCGTCCGGTCGCCGCCGAGGTGCTGGCCGCCGTCGACGTCCTGGTGCCCAACCTGGGCGAGTTGGCCGCGCTGCTCGGCACCGCGCCGGTGACCGGCCCGGCCGCCGCCCGCGAACTGCTGGAGGGCGCCGAACTGCCGTGCGGCGCCGTGGTGGTCACGCTCGGCGCGGACGGGGCGCTGATCAAGCAGCCGGGCCGCCCGGCCGTCCACCTGCCCGCCCCGGCGGTGGACGCCGTCGACACCGTCGGCGCCGGCGACACCTTCTGCGGCGCCCTCGCCGACGCGCTCGCCCGCGGCGCCGACCTGCCCGCCGCGGCGGCCCGCGCCGTCCGGGCGGCCTCGCTGGCCGTCACCGGGCTCGGCGCCCAGTCCTCGATGCCGTACGCGGCGCAGCTCGACACCCTTCCCTGACCCTCCGTCAGTTCCCCCGCACCGCCTGCCTGTTCAACGGAGAACACCCATGCGCAGCCTCAAGCTCGGCCTGTTCGAGAACGCCCAGACCAACGCCAGCGGCACCGCCACCTGGCGGCACCCCGACAGCCGCCGCCACCTGTTCGACACCCTCGGCTACTGGCAGGAGGTGGCCCGGCTGTGCGAGGACGCCAAGCTGGACTTCCTGTTCCTGGCCGACGCCTGGGGCTGGTCGGAGATCAACGGGGTCCGCCCGCCGATCGCCACCGAGGAGACCCTCGACCTGCCCCGGCTGGACCCGTTCGTGATCGCTTCGGCCCTGCTGGCCTCCACCACCGACCTGGGCCTGGTGGTGACCGGCTCGGTGCTGGTCGAGCCGCCGTACGCGTTCGCCCGCCGGCTGGCGACCCTGGACCAGCTCTCCGGCGGCCGCCTCGGCTGGAACGTGGTCACCACCGGTACCGCCGACACCGCCGTCAAGGCGTTCGGGATGGACATGGTCGCGCACGACGACCGGTACGCGATGGCCGAGGACTTCCTCGACCTGGTCTACAAGTACTGGGAGGGCGCCTGGGAGCCGGACGCGCTGGAGAAGGACAAGGCCGGGCGCTTCGCCGATCCAGCCAAGGTGCACCCGGTCGAGCACGAGGGCCCGTTCTTCCGCTCGCACGGCTACGGCAACACCGCCCGCTCCCCGCAGGGCACCCCGGTGCTGTTCCAGGCCGGCGCCTCCCCGGCCGGCCGCCGGGTCGGCGGGCGGCACGGCGAGTGCATGTTCGTCGGCAGCGGCAGCGTCGAGCAGCTGGCCGGCCACACCGGGGCGATCCGCGCGGAGGCCGTGCGGGCCGGGCGCGGGGCCGACGAGGTCAAGGTGATGTCGGCGTTCTCCTGCGTGGTCGGCGCCACCACCTCGGACGCCGAGCGCCGCTGGCAGCGGATCCTGGACGCGCAGCGCCCCGAGGTCACCGTCGCCTCGTACGCGATGTTCACCGGCCTGGACCTGTCCTCGTACCCGCCGGACACCCCGATGACCGAGCTGTCCACCGAGATGTCGCAGACCCAGGTCGCCCGGTTCGCGGGCCGGACGGTCGGCGACGTGCTCGCCGACTGGCACACCCACGGCGTGGGCGCCCGCCCGGTGGTCGGCACCGCCGAGGAGATCGCCGACGAGATCTGCGCCCTGGCGGAGGGCGCCGACCTGGACGGCTTCCTGCTCTCGCCGACCGTGCAGCCCGCCTCCACCGTCGAGTTCGTCGAGTCGGTGCTGCCGATCCTGCGCGAGCGCGGCGTGTTCCGCGGCGAGTACGCGGACGGCGAGTCGCTGCGCGAGCGCCTCACCGGCTCCGGCGACCGGGCGCTGCCCGCCAGCCACCCGGCCGCGCGGCACCGGCACTGACCTGCACCTCCGTACCACTTCCGGCACCACGAGAGGACGGCACCGGCCATGGCCACTCCCGTTCACCACCCCTCCGCACTGGACGCGGGCGCGCTGCGGCAGGCGTTCGGGGCCTACCCCACCGGCGTGGTCGCGATCGGCGCGCTGCGCGACGGCGGACCGGTCGGCTTCGCGGCCAGTTCGTTCGTGTCGATCTCGCTGGAGCCGCCGATGGTCGCGGTCAGCGTGGCCCGCACCTCCACCACCTGGCCCCGGCTGGCCGAGGCCCCGGTGCTCGGCCTGAGCGTGCTCAGCCACGGCCAGGGCGCGCTGTGCCGCAAGCTCGCCTCCCGGGCGGGCGACCGGTTCGACGGCACGCCCTGGCAGGCCACCGGCGACGGCGCGGTGCTGATCCACGACGCCGCGCTGTGGCTGACCGCCCGGGTCGGCCCGGTGTACGACGGCGGCGACCACGAGATCGTCCTGCTGGAACTGCTCTCCGCGGAGCTGTTCCCGGGCGTGGAGCCGCTGGTCTTCCACACCAGCCAGTTCCGCGAGCTCAGCCCCCATGCCTGAGCCCTCCCTCCCGTCGACTCCCCTGGTCGGCACGGTCGTTCACGGCGCCGGCCGGGGGAAGGGCCTCGGCTTCCCCACCGCCAACCTCTCCCCCGAACCCGGCACGGCCGTCCCGCCACCCGCGATCTACAGCGGCTGGCTGACCCGCCCGGCGACCGGGGGCGTGCACCGGGCCACCGTCAGCATCGGGACCAACCCGACCTTCGGCGACTCGCCCCAGGTGCACGTCGAGGTGCACTGCCACGACACCTCGGACGACCTGTACGGCGAACGCGTCGAACTGTGGTTCGTCGCCCGGCTGCGCGACACCGAGAAGTTCGCCACCGTGGGCGAACTGCTCGCCGCCGCGCACGAGGACGTCCGCCGCTCGGACGCCCTGCTGGCCGGCGCAGCCCGCCCCGCCGCCCCCACCGCTTGAGGCCCTGAGCCCCTGAGCCCGGTCGACCCCGCCCCTCCCCCGCTTCCGGGCGGGGCCGACCGTTCCCTTCCCCTCCCCCTCCTCCCTCTCCCGCCGGCACGCACCCCCGCCCCCACCCTCACCACCGCGCCCGATGCCCGCGTGCCCGGCCGACCTCCCCTCCCCTGCGCGGGTCGGCCGTCCCTCCCCCACCACCTCGCTCCGTACGAACAAAGGTGTGAGTCATGAGCGCATTCCACTGGTTGAACGAGCAGTTCAGCTTCTTCGGCCTCCCCGTCTACTGGTCCGACTTCCTGGGCAACATCCTGGCGCTCGCCACCGTCTGGCTGGCCCTGCGCCGGTCGCTGGTGGCCTGGCCGGTGCAGATCCTCGGCTCGGTGTTCCTGCTGATCGCCAGCCTGAACGTGGACCTCGGCGGCAACGCCGCCCGGCAGGTCGTGATCATCGTCTCGGCGTCCTGGGGTTGGGCGACCTGGAAGCGCAGCCGCGAGCAGGAGGGCGCCATCAACGTCCGCTGGGCGAACTGGAGCGAGCGCGCGGTGCTGATGGCCGCGATGGTGCTCGGCACGGTCGCCTTCGCCGCGGTGCTGAAGTGGCAGGACGCCTCGTTCTACCCCGGCGCGCCGATGTGGATGGTGAGCGCGGACGCCTGGATCTTCGTCGGTTCGATCATCGCGATGTACAGCCAGGCCCGCCGCTACATCGAGTTCTGGTTCGTCTGGCTGGCGGTCGACCTGGTCGGCGTGCCGCTGGCGGTGCACTCGGAGCTGTACTTCTCCGGCATCGTGTACGCGGTCTTCTTCGTGATGGTGGTCATCGGCATCCGCGACTGGGCCTCGCGCAGCAAGCCGCAGGAGATCGCCTCGCCGCTGGAGCCGGCCGTCCTGATCGAGAGCCGCGAGGAGACCACCCGCTGACCCCCTCGCACGGGCCGTCCCCCGACACGGGGGCGGCCCGTGTCAGCGTGCCGGGTCTTCGTGCGCCGGACGGGCGGGCTGCTCCGACTCCTGCCCGTGGATCGATAATCGGCTGATCGCCGGACCCGCGGTCTGCGACGATCGCTCGGGTGAACAGCCCACGTCGCATCGTCCGCGGCCTCGGCCGGGCCGGCTGACCTCACGGCTCGCCTCCTCGGAAGGAGCAGTCCTTGACCGCCTCCGATCTCGTCGCCCCGCTCGGCGACCCCGCCGTCGCGGTGGCCGACCCGGACCGCCGGCTGCTCGCCGTGGCCTGTGCCGACAGGTACGGCGAGGCGCTGAGGCTCGGCCTGTTCGAGACCGGTGCCACGCCCCGGCTGATCCGGCGGTTCACCTTCGACCTGTCGGTGAACGCCCTCGCCTTCCACCCCGAGCTGCCGCTGCTGGCCGTCGGCACCGGCGACTACGACGGCGGTTACGCCTTCTCCGGGCAGCTGTTCCTGATCGACCTCGACGCCCCCGCCCGGCGCCCGCGCCGGCTGTTCGCCGCGCGTACCGACCGCCAGGTGCTCGCCCTCCGGTGGCTGGACCGGCACCGGCTGCAGCTGCACCTCGCCCCGCCCGACGACGACGAGGACGAGGCCGCGCACACCGAGGCCCACACCGTCCTGCTGCACCGCACGGACTGGGCAGACCTGCTGACCGGCTCCGTCACCGCGCGCCACCTGCACGGCCCGCGCGGCCCGTTCCCCCGCCCCGACGGCAGCGCCGCCGCCCGGGCGCTGACCGCCCGGCTGCTCACCCCGCCCGCGCACCGGCACGACCGCTGAGCCGGCCGTTCCGGTCGCGGACCTGCTGCGCCCGCTACTCCGGCGGCAGCAGGCGCAACAGGTCCGCGACCGGGAGGGACGGGTTCGCGGCGGCCCGGTGCGCGGTCTCCGGGTCGGCGAGCAGTTCGCGGAGCGGGTCGAGCGGCAGGGCCGGGTGCTCGGCGGCCCGCTCGCGGGCCCGCCGGTCGCGCAGGCAGGCGGTGAGGGTGGTGCCGTCGGCGGCGGGGTGTCGGGCGAGGGCGCGCAGGGTGGCCACGTTGTGCTCGCTGGCGACGAGGGCGCGCAGCAGGGCGGTGGGGGTGTCGGGGTTGGCGGCGAGGCCGGGGCCGACCCGGCGGCCGTGGCGCCGGTGCAGGGCGGTCAACTGCCCTTCGTCCAGGCCGGGGTGGGCGGCGATGGCGTTGGCGACCTTGGCGTCCGGGTCTGCGGCGAGGCGGTCGCGGACGTGCGGGGGCAGGTCGCGGCGCAGGGCGAGCAGGCGGCGCAGTTCTGGGTTGGCGGAGGCGGCGAGCCGTTCGGTCTCGACGGGATCGGCGGCGGCGGTCCGGGACGGCAGTGTCGTGCCGAGCTTGAGGACGACGCCCTCCCAGGCCCGGTCGAGGACGTCCAGCGGTACGGCGGGGTTGCAGACGACCGCCCGGCGCACCATCTCGCTCGGGACGGTGGCGAGTTCGCGGATCAGCCGCTCGCCGATCGCCGGGTTCTCGGCGAGCGGTTCGAGCACCAACGGCAGCGTCTCGGTGGCGAGTTGCTCGTAGGCGTCCGGTCCGAGGTCGGTGCGCCCGGCGAGCTGGGCGCGCAGGAACGCGGACGGGTCGTACAGGTGGCGCAGGGCGTCGGCGGCGGGCGCGGCGGGGTGGGCGAGGGCGGCCTCCACGATGGTGTGCCGGGCGTACTGGTGACTGCCGTCGCAGGCGGCCCCGGCGGGCAGTCGGCAGTCCGGGTCGGGGCAGTCCGGCGGGTGCGTCCACGGGACGGGGTGCCGTCGGCAGACCTCGCAACTCGGCAGCGGTGGACGGTCGTTGAGCAGGCCGGCGAGGACGGCGGGCGGCGCGGCCGGGTTCCACGCGACGGCTCGGCGGACGTGCTGCGAGGGGTGCGCGGCCAGGGCGGCGAGGACGCCAGGGTCGGGCTGCGCCTCGGCGAGTTCGACCAGTACGTCCTCGTCCGCCTCGGCGAGCAGCCGCCGCGCCACCTTGTCGGGCAGCCACTCGCTGGACGCCAACTCCGGCCACAGCTCCCGCCGTTCGGCCAGCAGCTCGGCCCATCCGGCGGGTGCCCGCCCGGCCCGCAGCAGCGCCAGCGCGGCGAACGGCCTCCGCCGGGGGTCGACTCCTTCCGCCGTCACCCGGCCGGTCTCCACCAGTTCCGCGGCCACCGCGATCCCGCGTTCCGCCAGCACCTCGACCTGCCGGCCGGTCAGGTCCGCCCGCCCGGCCAGCCGCCACGAGAGGTCCGGCTCGGTCAGTCGGACCAGCCGCTCCACCGCCTCCGCGGGCAGCGCGGGGTTCCCGGCCAGTCCTTCCCACACGCGACGCATCCGGGCATCCTCCCCCGTCGGCCCCGCCCCGCGCCCGGAATTTTCGGCGGCCCTCGCCCACCCGCCGTTCGGCACTCCCCCGCCGCCGCCGCCCGACGCCCGAAGCCCGGCGCCCGGCATGCGGTATCCGCCATGCTGGGCGGATGCCGAAGCGCCGGAAGTCCGCCGAACCGCTCGCCGAGCCGCCCGCTGAGCCGCTGGAGGCCGACCGCGGCTCGTTCGCCCTGCCGCCCGTCGCGGCCCGCGGGTTCACCGATGCCGACGGCTGCTGCTGGCGGCTGGTCCGCGGCCCGCTGGATCCGCGCCGGGCCAAGCGGCTGGCCGTCGAGGCGGACGTGATGTCGATGGGCGACCGGTACGACGAGGCCGCCGACCGGTGGGTGCCCCGCTTCCGGTCGGCGGCCGAGCGCCCGGCCGCCTGGCTCGAAGCCCGGGCGAGGTACGCCGCCGACTCGCTGCCCTTCTACTTGGCGTACGAGTTCACCGCGGCGGACGGCCGGGTGCTGCTCTTCATCGAGACGTTCTGCTGAGCCCGCTCACGCGTCCCCGCCGCCGAACAGCCCCTGCTGCCGGGCGATCTCCCGGACGAACACCACCCCGTCCAGCCGCCCGAGTTCCGCCGGGTCCAGTCCGAAGTAGGTGTGGTCGGCCGGGACTCGCGCCTTGACCCCGCCCGACTCGCCGATGAACGCGTCGAGTTGCCTCGGGTCGAGGACGCTGCGCGGGAACGGGAGGGTGGCGAGGAGCCCTTCGAGGGTGTCGGGGGCCGGGTGGTCGTCGGGGGCGCGGTGGCCGAAGGCGGTGGCGAGGAAGGCGTAGCCGTCGCCGAGGCGGGATTCGAGCAGGGATCCGGCGCTCCACCACTGGAGCAGCTGTTCGCCGAGCGGGATGCGGGCGGCCGTGCGCTGGAGGTGCCGGTTGTGGGCGAAGAGCAGGGTCGGGCCGCGGCGGGCCTCGCGGTGGAGGATCGCCTCGACGTTGTCGGCGATCATCAGACCCCGTTGCCGCATCAGGGAGTTGAGCCGGTCGGGCCCGTCCCCGGCGGTCGCCGCGTGGTAGCGGAGCAGGCCGGTGGCGGTGCGGGCGTCGAGTTCGGCCTGCCAGAGCGCGTCCTGCTCGTGCTGGAACTGCGGGCGGTGCGCGGCCAGCAGGAGGTTCAACTCGTCGGCGAGCAGCCGCAGTCGGACGGCGTCCTCGGTGCGGCCGATCGAGCGGGCGGGGTCGAGGGCGGCGGCGGGTTCGGTCCAGCGGTCGTCCGGCCCGTGCAGGTAGAGCAACTCCTCGCGGGCGGGGAGGGGTTGGCCGGGGAGGCGGGTGGTCAGGAAGTCGTGCAGCCGGAGCAGCGCGGGGCCGGGTGCGGCGGCGCCGGTGTACTCCAGCGGGCCGTCCGCCCCGTAGAACCTGATCCGTTCGTCCGCCCCGGCCGAGGCGTTGAACTCCCGGGCCCAGCGCACGAGTTCGCGGTTCCCGGCGTACGCCCCGAAGCCGTGGCCGAAGCCCTCCCGCAGCACGGTGTCCAACTCGCCGTCCGCACCGTCCAGGTACGCGTCGACGGTGCGCGCGGCCAGGCAGTCGCTCTCGACCGCGATCGAGCGGTAGCCGTGCGCGGTGACCAGGTGGCGGAAGAGTTCGTTGCGGAGGTCGAGGAACTCCTCGGCGCCGTGGGTGGGCTCGCCGAGGGCGAGCAGCCGGGTGCCGGCGGGGACGAGGTCGGCGAGGGCGGCGGCGGTGAAGGGACGGGCGGCGTCCCCGAGCGAGGCGGCGGTCATGGCTTCCAACGTATCGTTGAAGTCACGGTGTAAGCTTTTCCGCTCCCAGCCCGGGAATCGACCAGGAAACCTTCAAACCCATGCCGCTGCGTCCGATCGACCTGGCCCGCGCGCACGGCCTGTCCGCCCAGGCGGTGCGCAACTACGAGGAGGCGGGCGTCCTCCCGGCCGCCGCCCGTTCCGCGCACGGGTACCGGCAGTACGGCGAGCGCCACGCGGCCGCGCTGCGGGCCTTCCTCGCGCTGCTGCCGGGGCACGGCCACCCGGCCGCCACCGCGATCATGTGCGCCGTCCACGCGGACGACCTGCCGGAGGCGCTGCGCCTGATCGACGACGGCCACGCCCTGCTCGCCGAGGACCGCCGCACCCTGGAGGCGGTCCGCACCGCGCTCGACCACCTGCCCGCCACCGACCCGCCGCCCGCCGCGACGCCCGCCGCCGGAACCCACATCGGTCCGCTCGCCCACCGCCTGGGCCTGCGCCCGGCCACCCTCCGCACCTGGGAGCGCGCGGGCCTGGTCACCCCGCCCCGGGACGCCCGCACCGGGTACCGGATGTACACCCCCGCACAGGTCCGCGAACTGCTCCTCGCCGAGCAACTCCGGCGCGGCGGGCACGGCTTGGCCCGCACCGCCGAGATCCTGGACCGGCTGCGCACGGCGGGCTCCCCGGCGGCGCTCCGCCCGACCCTGACCGCCTGGCAGGACCGACTGACCGCCCGCGGCCGCGCCCTGCTCGCCGGCTCGGCCGCCCTGCACGCCTACCTGGACCACCCGAACTGAGCCCCGCAGGCCGCCCGCCACCGCCCGCCACCTGCGAAAACCGCTGGCCTCAGCCGCCACCCGCCCTCCAGAATCCCGCCATGCACCCCGATGCCGCCACCACCGACGCCACCACCGACGACGCCGTCGAGATCGCCGCGCTGGTCGCCGACCTCGACGCGGAGTCGACCGCCACCGCCGAGGAGGCGCAGTACGGTCTGATCCACCTCGGCCCGCAGGTGCTGGACGCGGTGATCGCGGCGACGCCGACGCTGAACCCGTTCGGTCAGCTGTGCGCGATCGAGGTGTTCAACGCCTTCGACGACCGGCGCCCGGGCGAGGTACTGATCGGCCTGCTGGAGAGCGGAAACGCGGTGGTCCGCCAGTGGTCGGCGGAGGCCCTGGGCAGGCTGCGTGTCGAGGCGGCCGTCCCGGCACTGCGGCGGACGTACGCGGAGTTCAACCGGCGCGGCGAGGCGCCGGACGACTGCGAGGGCGGGGCGCTGCGCGAGGCGCTGACCGAGCTGGGGGCGCGCCGCGAGGTGGTGCCACCGCGCGTGAGGGAGTTGAGCGTGGACGGGGAGGGGTGGTGCTGGCCGGCGGCCCGTCTCCCGGAGGTGATCGGGGAGTTGGCGGCGCACGGGCAGGCGGTGCTGTACTTCATGCCCTGGGAGGTCCGGCCGGACGGGAGCCGGTACGGAGGGTCCGGCCCGGGCATCGACTGGGATGTGGACCGCTCCTGGCCGTGGGAACGGCTCGTCGAGCACTGCCGCGACTGGGCCCTGCTGGCCGCCGAGGCGGTCGAGCAGGGCCCGGAGCTGGTGGCGACGATCTGCTGGATCGACGCCGCCGACCTCTGAAGTCCCTTACGCGGTACCCCGGTTGGTGACGACCCCGTTGGACATGGTGAGCGGCACCGCCGTCTCGGCGAAGGCGTCCGGGTCGGCGGTGAGCGGGTCGAGGGCGAAGGCGGTGAGGTCGGCGCGCAGGCCGGGGGCGATCCGGCCGGTGTGCGCGGACTCGCCTGCGGCGCGGGCCGCGTGGGTGGTGTAGCCCTCCAGGGCCATCAGCGCGGTGAGGGCCTGGCCGGGGTTGACGGGCGCGGTGTCGGTTCCGGCGTGGCGGCGCAGTTGGGCGTAGGCGAGGACGCCGCGCGGGTCGTGGTGGGCGATCGGCCAGTCGGAGCCGAGCGCGAGGGTGGCGCCGGTGTCGCGCAGGGTGCGGCAGATCCAGGCGCGTTCGGCGCGTTCGGTGCCGAGCCGGGTGGACCAGGCGTCGGTGTGGTCGGCCCGGGTGTAGGCGGAGTGGGTGGGCTGCATGGACGCGGGGACGCCCAACTCGGCGAAGCGGCGGGCCTGTTCGTCGCCGAGGGTCTCGATGTGCTCGATCCGGTGCCGGCCGCGGCCCCGCCCGGGCAGCGCGGCGACGGTGTCGAGCACGTGCCGGACGCCCGCGTCGCCGATCGCGTGGGTGGCGGTGCGCACCCCGTACGCGTCCAACTGGCTTACCGCGTCGGTGTATTCGGCGGGATCGAGCCAGAGCGCAGCGGTTCCCTCGCCGTGGCAGTCGGGGCGTTCCAGCCAGGCGGAGCCGCCCTCCACGGTGCCGTCGACGAACAGCTTGACGCCGCCGACCAGCCAGTTGCGTCCGGATTCGCCTTGCAGTTCGGCGAGTTCGCGCAGCCCGTCGGCTCCGATGCCCGGCATGCACCAGGGGGCGATGCGCAGCCGCATCGGCAGGTGGCGGGTGTCCTCGATGGCGCGGACGAGTTCCAGGACGTCGCCCCCGGCGTCCATCACGTGCGCCCCGGCGAGGCCGCCGGCGGCCATCCGCAGCAGCAGTTCGTGCAGGGCGTCCCGGCGGCGGGCCAGCGGGAGGCTGGGCATGACGGCGGTGACCAGGTCCATCGCGGCGTGTTCGATCAGGTGGCCGGTGGGGGTGCCGTCGGGGTCGCAGACCACGGTGGCGCGCTGGGCGAAGGCGCGCGGGCCGGTCACCCCGGCGGCGCGCAGGGCGGCGCCGGTGGCGAGCGCGGAGTGGCCGTCGTAGAGCCGGACGAAGGCGGGGGTGTCGGGGCCGAGCACGTCCTCGATCGCCGAGCGGTGCACGGGGTGGTCGCCGAACGCGTTGTGGTCGAGGTTCCAGGCGAGCACCCACCCGTCGAGCCGTTCGGCCGTGGCGAGGGCGGCGCGCAGGCCGTCCAGGTCGCGGACGGCGGACAGGTCGGTGCCGGTGGAGAGTTCGAGGCCGAACGCGGGGTGGCTGTGGCCGTCGACCAGTCCGGGCACCAGGGTGGCGTCGCCGAGGTCGATCAGTTCGGTGCCGGGGCCGCGCCAGTCGCGGGCGTCGGCGGCGTCGCCGACGGCGGTGATCAGCCCGTCCGTGACGGCGACGGCGGTGGCGCCGGGCGCGGCGGTGCCGTCGAGGGTGTGGACGGTGCGGGCGAGGACGATGGTGTCGGGCGACACGGTGAACTCCTGGTGGTGCGGGGGTGGTTCGGCGGCCGGCCGCGGTCAGACCGCGCTGGGTACCGGCACGTCCGGGGACTCGGCCGGCTCGGCGCCGAAGCGGGCGTACACCTCGGGCCGCCGGGTCCGGGTGCGCAGCGCGTACAGCACGCCGGCGGCGAGGACGGCGGGGACGATCAGGATCAGGACCAGGTTGACGGTGGCGGAGGCGCCGGTCAGCAGCTCGATGTGGTCGACCACCAGCCAGAGCGCGCCGGTGAGCAGCACGGCGGCGGCGGCGGGCGCCACGACGGTGCGCAGCGCGCCCTCGCCGTGGCCGGGGCGGCGCCGGAACCAGCAGGGCACGGCGAGGGCGGCGAGCAGTTGCAGCGCGACCAGGGCGAGCATGCCGGGGGTGTTCACCCACAGCAGCAGTTGGGTGTACGGGTCGGCCCCGGCGGCGGCGAACACCGCCACGACGACCAGGGCGAGGACGCTCTGGGCGATCCCGGAGACGTACGGGGAGCGGTGCCGGGGGTGGATCCGGCCGAGTGCGCGGGGCAGCAGGCCCTCCTCGGCGAGGGCGAGGCCGTAGCGGCTGGTGGCGTTGTGGAAGGCGAGCAGCGAGGCCAGGATGCTGGTGACGATCAGCACGTGCATCAGGTCGGCGGCCCAGGCGCCGACGTACCGGTCGATGGCGGTGAAGAACAGGCCGCCCGGGTCCTGGGCGGCGGCCGCGACCACCTCGGTGTCGCCGTACGCCTGGATGACCGTCCACACCACGAAGGCGTAGAACACGCCGAGGAAGGCGACGGCCAGGTAGGTGGCGCGCGGGACGGTGCGGTCGGGGTCGCGGGCCTCGCGGCGGTAGATGACGGTGGACTCGAAGCCGGTGAACGCGGCGAAGGCCATCGCCAGCACGCCGGGCATGCCGCCGGTGAGGACGTTGCCGGGTGCGAAGGAGTGCGCGCTCAGGCCGTGCGCGCCGCCCTCGATCAGCACGGCGGCGGCGAGCAGCACCAGGATGCCGGTCTCGGCGAGCAGCAGGACGCCGAGCAGTTTGGCGCCGAAGTCGATCGAGCGGAAGCCGCCGTACCAGATCACCAGCAGGCCGATCAGCGCGGGCAGCAGCCAGGGGACGTCGTGGCCGGTGAGCGCCCGGACGGTGTCCCTGGTGGCCGAGCCGAGCAGGCCGAAGACGCCGATGTTCATGCCGAGGTAGCCGAGCAGGGCGAGCAGGGCGGCGCCGAACCCGGCGGGGCGGCCGAGGCCCTGGGTGATGTACGCGTAGAAGCCGCCGGCGTTGCGGACGTGGCGGCTCATGGTGGTGAAGCCGACCGCGAAGACGGCCAGCGTGACGCCTGCGGCGAGGTAGCCGACGGGGGCGCCGACGCCGCCGATCAGCAGGGCGAGCGGGGCGACGCCGGCCATCACGGTGAGCGGGGCGGCGGCGGAGACCACGAAGAAGGCGATGTCGGCGGTGCCGAGGCTGCCGCGGCGCAGCGTGGGTGCGCCGCCCGCGGCGGAGTGCGGGGTTTCGGTCATGGGGGTGCCCTTCTGGCGGCCGGGCGGGGGTCCGGCTGGTGGCCCGACGTCGGACGACCATAAACCTAAAGGTTGATGGTTTTGGCACCCTAGCCCGGCGCACTACCCTCTGGGAAGACCCGAAATCCGAGGTCACGGCGGTATCCGCACGGCACGCGACGGGGGCGGCAGCGATGGGACGGCCCAGCAAGGCCCTGCTCGACCGCGAGCGGATCGGCGCCACGGCGCTCGCCCTGGTCGACGAGAGCGGCGACTTCAGCGTCCCGCAGATCGCCCGCCGGCTCGGCGTGCAGACCGCCTCCGTCTACCACCACGTGGACGGCCGGGCCGGGATCGTCGAACTGCTCCGCGTCCAGGTCTCCGCCGCGATCGACCTCACCACCCTCGACCTGCGCCCCTGGGACGCCGCCCTGGAGGCGTGGGCCCGCTCCTACCGGGCCGCGTTCGCCGCCCACCCGCGCACCATCCTGCTGCTGACCACCAGTCAGGTGGCCGCCCCCGAGGTGCTCGACCAGTACGAGCGGGCCGCCGCCCTGCTGCTGGACAGCGGTTTCCCACCGCCCACCGCGATGCCGCTGCTGACCGCCGTGGAGAACCTGGTGCTCGGCTCCGTGCTCGACCTCGCCGCCCCCGAGACGGTCTGGGACCCGACCGCCGACACCCCCCGCCTCGCCGAGGCCCTGCGCGCCGCCGGGCCGGGGCGCAGCGACGCCGCGTTCGACCTGGCGCTCACCGCCCTGCTGACCCGGGCGCACGCCCTGCTGCCCTGACCGGCCCTCAGGCGAAAATGTAGGAAACCTACAACTCCACCGGGTGCGACTCAGTCCCGCCCGGCAGCCTTCCACGCCTGTTTCCCTTGGCAGAGTGGGGCCCATCGGATCACCGGCCCAACGCCGGCAGAGCCCGATCATTGTGCTGCCTTCACAACGGGAGTATCGCCATGCGCACCGCCCACGACACCGTCGTCATCACCGGCCTCGGGGCCACCACCCCGCTCGGCGGCACCGCCCCCGCCACCTGGCGGGCGATGTGCGAAGGGCACAACGGCATCCGCGCCCTCGACCGCCCGTGGGCCGCCGAACTGCCGATCCGGATCGCCGGACAGCTCGCCGTCGAACCCTCCACCGTCCTCGACCGGATCGAGGCCCGCCGCCTCGACCGCAGCGAACAGCTCGCCCTGATCGCCGCCCGCGAAGCCTGGGCCGACGCCGGACGCCCCGCCGTCGAGGGCGAACGGCTCGCCGTGGTCATCGGCACCGGCACCGGCGGCGCGGTCACCATGCTCGACCAGGACGACGTACTGGAACGCTCCGGCGTCCGCAAGGTCTCCCCGCACACCGTCCCGATGCTGATGGCCAACGGGCCCGCCGCCTGGGTCTCCATCGACCTCGGCGCCAAGGCCGGCGCCCACACCCCCGTCAGCGCGTGCGCCTCCGGCGCCGAGGCCCTCGCCCTCGCCGTGGACCTGATCCGCCTCGGCCGCGCCGACGTCGTCCTCGCCGGCGGCACCGAAGCCTGCCTGCACCCCCTCCCGCTGGCCGGGTTCGCCCAGGCCCGCGCCCACTCGCTGCGCAACGACGACCCGGCCGGCGCCTCCCGCCCCTTCGACACCGGACGCGACGGCTTCGTCATCGCCGAGGGCGCCGCGATGCTCGTCCTCGAACGCGCCACCCTGCGCCCGCACGCCCGCCGCTACGCCACCCTGGCCGGCGCCGCCGTCACCTCCGACGCCCACCACATCACCGCCGGCCACGCCGACGGCCAGGTCCGCGCCGTCCGCGGCGCCCTCGCCGACGCCGGCCTGCCCCCCGAGGCGATCGGCCTGGTGCACGCCCACGCCACCTCCACCCCGCTGGGCGACCTCACCGAAGCCGAGACCCTCGCCCGGGTCTTCGGCCCGCACCGCCCCGCCGTCACCGCCACCAAGTCCATGACCGGCCACCTCTTCGGCGCCGCCGGAGCCCTCTCCGCCCTCGCCACCGCCTACTCCCTCCACCACCAGCACGCCCCCGCCGTCCGCAACCTCACCACCCCCGACCCCGCCGCCCCCCTCGACCTCGTCACCACCTCCGGCCCGCGGCCCGCCACCGCCGCCCTCACCAACTCCTTCGGCTTCGGCGGCCACAACGCGGCCCTGGTCCTCACCACCGCCTGATCCCCTCCGCACACGAGCACGCACAACAGCGGCCCGGGGACCGTCAGGCACACGAGCACGCACAACAGCGGCCCGGGGACCGTCAGGCACACGAGCACGCACAACAGGGGCCCGGGGAACGGCGGGTCGATGCTGCTGACGGCCGGAGCCCATCGATGTGTCCGTGCTGCTGTGTGCCGTGAGCGGTACCCCCGAACCGCCCCCGCACGCCCGCCCTCGTCCAGCGCCCCCGCCAACCCCCCGGTGACGGCCGCCGTCGTGTCGGTGTCGCCGCCGAGGTCGATCACCGCCCGCAGCGCGCCCGCGAAGCCGCCGGTCTCCCGGAGCGCCCAGAGCGCCGAGCCGAGGCACGCCCACACCGCACCGTTGCCCTCCGTCGCCAGCTCCGGCCGCCAGTCCGGCGCGAGGACCCGCGCCCACCGCTCCCGGTGCTCGGCCCGCACCTCGCGGAGCGTCCGCGGCACCGCCGCCACCGGGTCGCCGCCGTCCAGGGCGACGCGCAGCAGTTCGTGCAGGATCGCGGTGCCCTCCCAGGCCGCGCCGTCGCCGTGGGTGAGCGCGGTGATCCGGCGCGCCGCGGCCATCGTCGCCGCGCGTCCCTGCGGCGCGAACCAGACCGCTCCGGTGACGGCCCGCATCAGCGCGCCGTTCCCGGCGGCCCGGCCCTCGGCCTGGAAGTGCAGGGCGGCGGCGAGGTCCCAGGGCAGTCCGCCGCCGAGCACGATCTCGGTCTGGATGCCGATGTCCTTGGGGTCGCCCGCCGCCCAGCCGCGGAACCGTTCGAACATCTCGGGCAGGTCGAGCCCGCCGGCCGCGAGCAGCGATTCGCCGAGGTGGACGGCCATCTGGGTGTCGTCGGTGGCCTCACCCGGGTCCCAGCCGCCGCCCCCGCACATCTCGGCGGGGCCGGGGAAGCGCGCCCCGAACGCCCCGGCCGGCCCGAACTCGAAGGGCGCGCCGAGCGCGTCCCCGACCGCCGAGCCGAGCACCGCCCCGACCACCCGCTCCCGCCGTCCCGGCACGTCCGCCTCACTCTCCGTAGCGCTCTCGCCCTCCGCTAGCCTGGTGGGCACGATGAACTGTTTCACCACCGCCTGGGGCGAGTTCGAGCTGGCCCGGTTCCCGGAGGATCCGCGCGAGCAGCTGCGCGCCTGGGACGCCGCCGACGACTACCTGCTGCGGCACCTGGACGAGGCGGCGGTGCCGCTGGACGGCGCGGTCACCGTCCTCGGCGACCGCTGGGGCGCGCTCTCCACCGCGCTGGCGGCGAAGGCCGGCCCGCTCACCGCGGTCACCGACTCGTACCTGGCCTCCCGGGCGATCGCCGCGAACCTGGCCCGCAACGGCCTCGACCCGGCCGCCGTGACGGTCCGCAGCACCCAGGACGCCCCGCCCGCGCGGATCGACGTGCTGCTGGTGCGGGTCCCGAAGAGCCTGGCCCTGCTGGAGGACCAGCTGCACCGGCTGGCCCCGGCCGTGCACGAGGGCACCGTGGTCGCGGGCACCGGCATGGTCACCGAGATCCACACCTCCACCCTGGAGCTGTTCGAGCGGATCCTCGGCCCGACCCGCACCTCGCTGGCGGTCCGCAAGGCCCGCCTGATCCACACCACCCCGAACACCGCGCCGGACGCCGGCCTCGCCCGTCCGGCCAACCCGTGGCCGCTGCGCTACCGGCTCCCGGACGGCATCGGCGTCCTGTCCGGCCGCCAGGTCGCCAACCAGGCGGGCGTGTTCTGCGCGGACCGCCTCGACATCGGCACCCGCTTCTTCCTCCAGCACCTGCCCGAGCCGACCGGCGGCCCGCGCCGGATCGTCGACCTGGGCTGCGGCAACGGCGTCCTCGGCACGGCCGCCGCGCTCGCCGACCCGAACGCCGAACTCCGCTTCGTGGACGAGTCGTTCCAAGCCGTGGCCTCCGCCGAGGAGACCTTCCGCGGCAACCTCGGCCCCGACCGGGCCGCCGAGTTCCTGGTCGGCGACGCCCTCGCCGACCTCCCCACCGCCTCCGCCGACCTGGTCCTGCTCAACCCCCCGTTCCACTCCCACCAGGCCACCACCGACGCCATCGCCCGGCGGATGTTCACCGGTGCCCGCCGCGTCCTGCGCCCGGGCGGCGAACTGCGGGTGGTCGGCAACCGCCACCTCGGCTACCACGTCACCCTGCGCCGCCTGTTCGGCAACTGCCGCACGGTGGCGGGCAGTCCGAAGTTCACGATCCTGAGCACCGTCCGCCGGTGAGCCCCGCGACCGGCGGGCTGCTCGCCGAGTGGCCCGAGGCCGCGTTCCCGGAGAAGCCCGACTGCTACGGCGCCACCCACGTCCCCTCCCCGGTCGCCGCGCTCGGCCCGGACGGCGGCCGCCTCGCCGTCGGGCTCCCGGGCGCCGTCGCCGTGATCGACCTGCCCGCAGTGGTCTGAACCCCTCCCCTCCCTGGTGCGTGCGCCGTCCGGGCCGTGCTCTAGGGTGAGCGCCGTTTCACCGTGGAAGATCGCCGTGGAGACCCCCGCGGCCGAGCACCACCGCCCAGGGGAGGACCCGCACATGGCCGCCACGCATCCCGATCCGGGGGCCCCGGCTCCCGAGCCGCCGCCGACCTGCTTCCGGCACGCCGACCGGGAGTCGTACGTCCGCTGCACCCGCTGCGACCGCAACGTCTGCCCGGCCTGCCGGCGCGAGGCGGCCGTCGGCTACCAGTGCGTGGAGTGCGTCAAGTCCGGCCACCAGGGCGTCCGGCAGGCCCGGACGGCGTTCGGCGGCCGGATCACCTCCCGCCCGTACGCGACCCTCGTGCTGATCGCGCTGAACGTGGCCGCGTACCTGGTCGAACTGGTCCGGCCGGAGACGGTGAACCGCTTCGCGGTGCTGGGCTCGAACGTCCTGCCGCCGCCCCCGGACGCCGACCCGTACACGTACGTGCCGCACTTCTCGGGCATCGCGCACGGCGAGTGGGAGCGGCTGATCACCGGCGCGTTCCTGCACCTGGAGCCGACCGCGTGGCCGATGGGCGTCCTGCACATCGTGTTCAACATGTACTGGCTGTGGAACCTGGGCCAGGTGGTCGAGAACCGGCTCGGCGTGCTGCGCTTCCTCGCGCTGTACCTGCTGTCCGCGCTGGGCTCCTCCGCCCTGACCTACTGGCTCGCCCCGGAGACCCTGGCGATGGGCGCCTCCGGCGCGGTCTTCGGCCTGGCCGGCGGGTACTGGGTGCTCAGCCGCCGCCAGGGCTACGACCCGCTCGGCGGCAACCAGATGCTGGTCACCCTGGTGCTGTGGATGGTGCTCTCGGCGGGCTTCACCTCCTGGCAGGGCCACCTGGGCGGCCTGCTCACCGGCCTGGCCGCCGGCGCCGCCCTCGGCTACGCGCCGAAGCAGCAGCGCGGGCTCGTCCAGTCCATCAACCTGGCGGCCGTGCTCACGGTGGTGGCGATAGTGATCGTGATAGCCACCGACCATGCACCGCACGTCAGTTGACGATCCGTCAGCCGATCTCCCGGTACGCCGCACCGAGCAGCGCCGCCGCCTCGCGCAGCCGCTGCTCGGCCGGCACCGCGTACCCGAGCGCGACGGCCCCCGGGCCGGGCAACAGCCGCCCGGGGGCGACCGGCGCGATCCGCACCCCGCGCCGCAGCGCGGCCGCCACCAGCTCCGACTCGTCGGCGCCGGGCGGCAGTTCGGCGTACAGGTGCAGACCGGCGGCGACCCCGCGCAGCCCGGCCCGCGGCAGGTGCTCGCGCAGGCCGGCCACCAGCGCGTCGCGGCGGGCCCGGTAGCGGGGGCGGACGGCGCGCAGGTGGCGGTCGTAGCCGCCGCCCTCCAGCAGTGCGGCGAAGGCGAGTTGGTCGATCGCGCCGGTACCGAGGTCGGCGTAGCGCTTGGCCTCCCGGAAGTCCCCGACCAGCCAGGAGGGCAGCACTGCCCAGCCGAGCCGCAGCCCGGGCGCCAGGGTCTTGCTGAGCGAGCCCAGGTACACCGTCCGCTCGGGCGCCAACCCCTGGACGGCACCCAGTGGTTCGCGGTCGTAGCGGAACTCGGCGTCGTAGTCGTCCTCCACCACCAGCCCGCCGGCCCGCGCCCAGGCGGCGAGTTCGCCCCGCCGGCGGGCCGACAGCACGACCCCGGTGGGGTACTGGTGGGCGGGCGTGACCAGCACCGCGTCCGCCCCGCTCGCCGCCAACTCGCTCACCACCAGGCCCTCCTGGTCGACGGGTACGCCGACCGGCTCGATGCCGTGGGCGCGCAGCAGGTCCAGGGTGCCGGGCGAGGCCGGGTCCTCCAGCGCGATCCGCCGCCGCCCGTGCCGGGCCAGCACCCCGGTCAGCAGCGCCAGCCCCTGCCCGACCCCGCTGACCACCGCCACCCGCTCCGGCCGCGCGGCCACCGCCCGCACCCGGCCCAGGTAGGCCGCCAACTCCCCGCGCAGCTGCGGCAGTCCGGCCGGATCGCCGTACCCCAGGTCCCGGTTCGCGACCCCCTGCAGCGCCCGCCGCACCGCCCCCGCCCAGGCCGTCCGCGGGAACGCCCCCAGGTCGGGCGAGCCCGGCTTCAGGTCGTACCGCGGCTCGGCCGCCACCGCCCGGACGTCCGCCCCCGGCGGCTCGGCCGCCACCCCGTCCGCGACCCTGGTCCCCGACCCCTGCCGTCCCACCAGGTAGCCCTCGGCGGCGAGTTGCTCGTACGCCTCGACCACCACCCCGCGCGAGACGCCCAGTTGGACGGCCAGCGCCCGGCTCGCGGGCAGCCGCGCCCCGGCGACCAGCCGGCCGTCCCGCACCGCCGCCCGCAGCTCCCGGGTCAGCCGCCCGGCCAGCTCCCCGCCGCCCTCCCCCAGCGTGATCAGCAACTCCCGCACGCCGCACACCCCTTCCTTCCACCCGGAGCAAGAACGGCGGGAAGCGAATTCAGGGACTCGGGGAACCGTCGGCAGACGAGCATGCACCACCAGGGGCCCGGGGAACGGCGGGTCGATGCTGCTGGTGGCCGGAGCCCATCGAAGTGTCCGTGCTGCTGCGTGCCGTGAACAGAACCAGAAGCCCACGCGCGCAACGGCAGTGAACCGTCAGCAGCCCCGGCCTCGCCGTTCCCCGAGCCCCTGAATGCGCACCCCTGTTCCGCTACGCACCCCAACCTACTCGATTGGTCTGCTCCACGACCCCCCAAGTGGCCCTGGGAACCGAACCACTCTCCTCCTAGCGTGGCTCCCATGACACCCACCACCCCCGCCGGCTCCGGCCGCGCGGCCGCCGCGATGTCCCTGCTCGGCGCGTCCACCGGCGTGACCGCCGCCTTCTCCTCCTTCCCGGTGGCCGGCGGCCAGGCGCTGCGCTACACCCTGGCGGCCGCGGTGCTGCTGCCGCTGGCCCGCCGCCGGCCGCGGCTCGCGCACCGGCTGACGGGGCGCGAACTCGCCCTGCTGCTGGCCCTGTCCGCCACCGGCCTGTTCGGGTTCAACCTGCTGCTGGTCGCCGCGCTGCGGCACACCGACCCGGCGGTGGTCGGCAGCGTGGTCGGCTGCACCCCGCTGCTGCTGGGCGTGGCCGGCCCGCTGCTGGCCCGCCGCCGTCCGGCGGCCCGGCTGCTGGTGGCGGCGGCCCTGGTGGTGGGCGGCGCGGCGCTCACCCAGGGCTTCGGCCACGGCGACGCGCTCGGCCTGCTGCTGGCGACCGGCACCCTGCTGTGCGAGGCGGCCTTCTCGCTGCTGGCCGTCCCGCTGCTGCCCCGGCTCGGCCCGGTCCGGGTGTCCGCGTACACCACGCTGATGGCGGTGCCGCTGTTCGCCGTGACGGCCGCCCTCTCCCCGTCCGCGCTGCGCGCGCCCACCGGCGGGGAACTGCTCGCCCTGCTCTACCTCGGTGCGGTGCTGACCTGCGGCGCGTTCCTGCTCTGGTACTCGGCGCTGACCGTGCTCCCGGCGGACCGGGCGGGCCTGTTCGGCGGCCTGATCCCGCTCACCGCGACCCTCTCCGGCGCGCTGCTGACCGCCACCGCCCCCACCCCGCCGCAGTTCCTCGGCGCCGCCCTGGTCACCGCCGCCCTGCTCTTCGGCGCCACCACCGCCAACCCCGCGACCCCCGCCACCGCCGCCGCCACCACCTGACCCCCGTACGGCCCGTACGGCCCGCACAACTCGCACCCCCCGCACAGCTCTCCGGCCCCCGCAACCCACCGCCCCGCCCATCGCCCTCACGCACCGTCACCCTTCCCCCGGGCGGCCACTCGTCCGGGCCGCAGCCGTTGCCACCCCGCCGAAACGTCCGCTTAGGCTGGGCCGCGATGACAGTCGACCGCCGCAGTGTTCTGCGTTCCGCCTCCCGCCTGGCCGCGTTGAGCGCCGCCGGCGGCCTCGTCGCCGCTTGCGGCGGCCCCTCCGACGGCCCCGGTGCGAACGGCCCCTCGGTGGCGGCCCGTCCGCAGCCCGCGCACCTGACCGAGTCGCCGAGCCAGAGCCCGAGCCCGACTCCGACTCCGAGCCCGAGCGCCTCCCCGTCCCCGTCCGCGACCCCGTTCGCGCTGCCCCCGCTGGCCCCGGACACCCCGCTGGAGGTGGTGACCGGGCCGCACAGCAGGCCGCAGCTGGCGCTGACCTTCCACGGCCAGGGCGATCCGGCGATCGCCACCGCGCTGCTGGAGGCCGCCGAGCAGCGCGGCGCCCGGCTGACCGTGCTGGCGGTGGGCAGCTGGCTGGACGAGCAGCCGCAGATCGCGCAGCGGATCCTGTCCGGCGGCCACGAGTTGGGCAACCACACCCAGAACCACCTGGACATCTCCTCGATGCGCCCGGAGCAGGCGCGCGAGGAGATAGCCCAGTGCGCGCAGCGCCTCCAGCGCTTGACCGGTTCGATCGGCCGCTGGTTCCGGCCGTCCGCCACGCAGTACGCGAACACGATGCTCAAGGAGCAGGCGCAGCAGGTTGGTTACGCGCACGTGCTGTCCTTCGACGTCGATCCGCGCGACTACGCGGACCCGGGCGCGGACGCGGTGACCCGCCGGGTGCTGAAGGCGGCGGCGGCCGGTTCGGTGGTCGCCCTGCACATGGGCCACCCGGGCACGGTGACGGCCCTGCCGGAGATCCTGGACGGGCTCGCGGAGCAGGGCCTGCACGCGGTGACGGCCTCCGAACTCTGCGCCTGAGCAAGGCCCCCGCCGTGGCATGCTCGTCCCCATGCGCTACATCTTCCTGGGCGCCGGCGCGGTCGGCGGCACCATCGGCGGACGCCTGCACCGCGGCGGCCGCGACGTCCTGCTGGTCGCCCGCGGCCCGCACCTGGCCGCGCTGCGCGCCGACGGCCTGCGGCTGACCGTCCCGGACGGCACCCACCTGCTGCCGGTCCCGGCGGTCGGCGGCCCGGAGGAGGTCGAGCTGACCCCGGACGACGTGCTGGTGCTGGCGGTGAAGACCCAGCACTCGGCGGCCCTGCTCGACCAGTGGGCGCCCCGCCCGGTCGCGGGCGGCGGGACGGCGGGCGAGCGGCTGCCGCTGGTGTGCGCGCAGAACGGCGTGGAGAACGAGCGGCTGGCGCTGCGCCGCTTCGCCCGGGTGTACGGGATGTGCGTGTGGCTGCCGTCCACCCACCTGGAGCCGGGCGCGGTCTCGGCGGCGGGCTCGCCCCGCTCGGGCGTGCTGCACCTGGGCCGCTACCCGCACGGCACGGACGGGACGGCCGCCCGGATCGCCGCCGACCTGGACGACTCGCACTTCGACGGGTACGCGGTCGAGGACGTGATGGCCTGGAAGTACGCGAAGCTGCTGAGCAACCTGGGCAACGCGCTGGAGGCGGTGGCCGGCCCGATCGACGGCGAGCTGCGGATGCGGCTGTGGCGGCGGGCCCTGGCGGAGGGCGGGGCGGTGCTGGCGGCCGCCGGGATCACGTACCCGTCCGAGGAGGAGCAGCGGGCCAGGCGCGGCGACCGGGTGACGCTGCTGCCGCTGGCGGGCGCGGCGCGCAGCGGCGGTTCGTCCTGGCAGTCGCTGGTGCGCGGCACCGGCGACATCGAGGCCGACTACCTGAACGGCGAGGTGGTCCTGCTGGGCCGCCTGCACGGGGTGCCGACGCCGCTCAACGCGGCCCTGCAGCGCCTGGCCGCCGCCTTCGCCCGCGAGGGCCGGCCGGCCGGCTCCCTCCCGGAGGCCGACCTGGCCGACCTGGCCGACCTGCTCGACGCCTGAACGGGCGTCACCCCATCGGGTCGTCCGGTCCGTACGGGCGCAGCCGCAGCGTGCGGGCGTCGGTGGAGCGGATGGTGGCGGCGGAGGCCACCAGGGTCTCCAGGTTGTCGCGCCCGGCGTGCAGGAAGCGCCCGTGCAGCCCGTCGAAGCGGCCGCGGGCGGCGTCGACGGTGACGGCGACCATGTACGGGATGGAGCCCCATGCCTTCATGTCCCGGAACATCTCCATCCCGGCGGTCGTCTCGGTGGCGACCGCGCCGGGGCTGATGTCGAGCACCACGACGCCGTGCCTGCCGACCGAGTCGGCGATGTTGTCGGAGAGCTGGAGCAGCGCGCCCTTGGAGGTGGCGTAGGCGGTGTAGTGGCCGTCGGGGCGCAGCGCGAAGCCGCTGTTGAGGTTGACGACCCGGCCGCGGCGGCGCTGCACCATGCCGGGCAGGACGTTGCGCAGCAGGTTGTAGGGGCCGCGCAGGTTGGTCTCGACGACCTGCCACCACTGGGCGGGGTCGGTCTCCCAGATCGGCACCTCGGCGCGGTCGACCTGCCCGGCGTTGTTGACCAGCAGGTCGACGGGGCCGAGGTCGCGCTCGATCGAGCGGACGGCCTCCCGGACGGCGCCGGGGCGGGTGACGTCGGCGGTGACGGCGACGCCGCGGGCGCCGTGCCGCACGCACTCCTTGAGGGTGGCGATCAGCTTGTCCTGGGTGCGGCCGATCAGTCCGACGGCCATGCCCTCGGCGGCCAGCCCGATGGCGATCTCGCGGCCGATGCCGCGTCCGGCCCCCGTGACCAGTCCGACCTGTCCGGCGAGTGATCCCGTCCCCATGTCCTGCTCCCTCCTCCGGCTGGACCTCCGCATTGTGGTCCGCCCCGGGGGGCGCACGGGGGAGCGCGCGCGGCGCACCGCCGACGCCCACCCGTTCGGCCCAGCGCCCGGCGCGCCGCCGTCGTCGGCACGCACCGATGTGAACGGGCGTTAAGGCAGGTAGTACCGTCGTCCGGGCGGGCCGCGGCGCCCGCGACACCCCGGCCGGGTGACCCCCGGCTCCGTCCCGAAGGGCATTTGAGTGAGCGACATCGCGCGCGTCGGAGTAGTCGGCTGCGGCCTCATGGGGTCCGGCATCGCCGAGGTCTTCGCCCGTTCCGGCCTGGAGGTGCTGATCTCGGAGGCCAGCGGCGAGGCCCTGGAGCTCGGGCGCACCCGGCTGACCAACTCGCTGGAGACCGCGGTGCGGCGCGGCAAGCTCTCCGAGGAGGACCGGGACGCGGCGCTGGCCCGGCTGTCGTTCACCACCGAGCTCGCCGACTTCCACGACCGGGACCTGGTGGTCGAGGCGGTGGCCGAGCGCGAGGACGTCAAGGTCAAGATCTTCCAGACCCTGGACCAGGTGGTGACCCGCCGAGACGCCGTCCTGGCCTCCAACACCTCCTCCATCCCGATCGTCAAGCTGGCCGCCGCGACCGGCCGCCCCGAGCAGGTGATCGGCCTGCACTTCTTCAACCCGGCCCCGGTGCAGAAGCTCGTCGAGGTCATCCCGACCCTGACCACCTCCGCCGAGACCACCACCCGCGCCGAGCAGTTCGCCGTCGAGGTCCTCGGCAAGGAGCCGATCCGCGCCCGCGACCGGGCCGGCTTCGTGGTCAACGCCCTGCTCGTCCCCTACCTGCTCTCCGCCGTCCGGATGTTCGAGTCCGGCGTCGCCACCGCCGCCGACATCGACAAGGGCATGGAGGCCGGCTGCGCCCACCCGATGGGCCCGCTGCGCCTGTGCGACCTGATCGGCCTGGACACCATCGTCTCGATCGCCGAGTCGATGTACCACGAGTACAAGGAGCCCCTGTACGCGGCCCCGCCGCTGCTCTCCCGGATGGTCGACGCGGGCCTGCTCGGCCGCAAGTCCGGCCGCGGCTTCTACGACTACACCGCTTCCTGAACCACCCCTCCCGCCCGCCGGGGGGTGCGGGTCCTCAGGGGCTGGCGTAGCGGGCGATGTCGGCGATCCGGCAGCTGACCGGGCCGTGCGGGTCGGCGGTGCCCTGGGCGTGTTCGAGGGCGTCCTGGCCGGGCGGGAGGGAGCTGGCGGCGGCGACGCCCTCGGTGACCTGGCGGCCGGCGCCGTCGTCGAAGGCGATCTGCACCACGTAGTTGCTGGTGGTGGCGGTGTGGTTGGTGATCCGGACGGTGGCGGAGGGCCAGCTCAGTTCGTCGTCCACCTGGCAGGAGGTCAGTTCGACGTCGCCGAACGCGGCCCGCCCGGCGTCCTCCGCGCCCGCCGTCCGGCCGTCGTCGTCCTGGTCGCAGCCGGCCGCCGCCAGGGCCAGCGCGGCGACCAGGAGGGCGGTGGCGATCGCTCGGGTGCGCATGGTCTCCCCTCGGGCCGGACACGGGTCGAGGCCGACGCTACGAGCCGCCGGGGCCGCCCGTCCGGAATGTGTCCGATCCGTAATAACCGTGCGGAGCAAGTGTGTTGACGGTACGTCAGCGAATGAACCGGGCACGGCGGACGGCCCGGCGCGTGCGGGCGCCGGGCCGTCCGGGTCGGGGGTGTCAGGCGTTGATCTGGTACGGGTCGCCGTAGACCTTCCACTTGAGCGGCGGGGTGAGGTCGAAGTTCCCGGCGTTCAGGAAGACCAGCTGCTCGGTGTCGACCCGGCTGGTGTCGGCGTGCGCCTCCTCCTGCTTCATGATCACCTTCCGGGCGTCCAGGAACGCCTTGAGGTAGGTGGTCTCGTCGCCGCCCTGGGCCGGGGTCTTGGCCTTCTTCATCGCGGCGGCGCGGATCCCGCCGAAGCTGTCGGAGCTGCTGCCGGGGCCGTGCATCACGATGGCGTCGTAGTAGATGAACTGGCCGAGCGCGCGCAGCCCGTCGGCCTTGGCCTGCTTGACCGAGGGGTTGAAGTAGACCCGGTCGCGCTCGTCGTTCTGGGCCTGCTGGAAGACGGTGTCCTTGGCGGCGGTCTTCCAGTCGTTGACGAAGGCGCTGCCGAGGCCGGAGTGCGAGTCGGTGCCGTTGACCTTCTTCAGCGCGGGCAGGTACTTGGCCAGGACGTTGCCGGACTTGAGGTCGGTGTAGTGCTGGACGAGTTCGAGCATGTCGCCGGTGCCGGAGCAGAAGCCGATGATGCCCGCGGTGTAGCCGCGGCCGTCGCCGATGTCCTCGATGTACTTGTACTGGGCCTTCCAGTCGAGCGAGGAGTTCTCGGCCGAGGAGACCAGCTCCATGGCGATCTCCTTCTTCGCCGGGTCGTCCAGTCCGACGGCCGCCACCGCCACGGTGCTCGCCGCGGGGGTGGCGGCGTGTCCGGTCCCGGCCGCGGCCAGGGTCAGCGGGAGGGCGCCGACCAGGATCGCGAGGGCGGCCCGGGTGGTGCGGGCGGTACGAGCGGTGCGGTGCTTGCTGGGGTGCATCTGACGCTCCGTCTGCCGGCCGCGGGCATGGGGGTGCCCGCGGAAGGTGGGTTAGGAAACTTTCCTAACCATGATTGAAGCGTCCCGCCGCCCCCCTCCGCAAGGCGTGCGACGGCATCCGGGCCAACTCGCCCACCCGGCCGGCCCACCGCCCCGACGGTCCGTCACTCCCCCGCCGCCGCACCGCGCACCGCCCCGCCCACCGCCCGGCGCCGGAAAACCGCTGGCCCCCGGGCCGGACGGCGACCATGCTGGGCCGGATGGAGATCCGCGAAGCCACTCCGGAGGACTGGGCCGCCGTCTGGCCGTTCTTCCACCGCATCGTCGCCGCCGGCGAGACCTTCACCTACCCGACCGACCTGACGTCCGCCGAGGCCCGCGGCTGGTGGATGCTGCCCGCCCCCGACCGCACCGTGGTCGCCGTCGACGACACCACCGGCGCCGTCCTCGGCACCGCCAAGATGAACCGCAACCAGGCGGGCGGCGGCGCGCACGTCGCCAGCGCCAGCTTCATGGTCGACCCGGACCACGCCGGGCGCGGCACCGGCCGCGCCCTGGGCGAGGAGGCCCTCCGCTGGGCCCGCGAACGGGGCTTCCGCGCCGTGCAGTTCAACGCCGTGGTCGCCAGCAACGCCCCCGCCGTCGGCCTCTACCGCTCGCTGGGCTTCGCCGTGGTCGGCACCGTCCCCGAGGGCTTCCGCCACCCCCGCCTGGGCTACGTCGACCTGTACGTCATGCACCGGCGGCTGTGACCCTCACGCTCCCCCGCCACCCACCGCGGCCGCCCCCGCCGTCTCCCGCACCACCGCCGGCCGGGAGGCGACCGTCACCAGCAGCGACAGCGCGGCCGCCGCCCCGATCGCCCAGCGCACCTCCACCCACTGCGCCAGGGCGCCCGCCAGCGCCGCGCCCACGCCCTGCCAGGCGATCCGGCCCGCCGACTCCACCCCCTGCACCTGCCCCCGGGCGGCGCCGGGCGTCAGCGCCAGCAGCCGCTCCTGCAACGGCAGCGTCGCCGCGAACCCGACGCCCGCCACGCCCACCGCCAGCGCCGCCGCCCACACCGGCGGCCGGGCCGCCAGCAGCAGGAACGGCCCCGCCAGCAGCAGCCGCAGCCCGTACGCCAGCCGGGCCCGCCGGGCCGCGTCCAGCAGCCGCCCCACCAGCAGGTCCCCCACCAGCATCCCGGCCGAGCCCGCCGCCAGCAGCGTCCCGGCCGCCCCGGGCGCGTACGGCAGGAAGAGCGCCTCGCAGCCCACCACCAGCCCGTTGGGCACCCACAGGTTCAGCAGCAGCGCCCGCCGCCCCGGCCGGCCCAGCAGTTCGACGTTGCCCCGCCAGGTCTCCCGCAGCCCCGGCCTGCGCGGCGGCCGGACCGACCGCTCCCGCACCGTGGCCGCCACCGCCACCGTCGCCAGCGCCGTCAGCCCGGCCGCCGCCCACAGCAGCCGGTACGGCGTCAGGACGGTCAGCAGCACCCCGCCGAGCGCGAAGCCGAGCACCGTCGCGCCGCCCGCCGTGACGTTCATCAGCGACCTGGCCGGCGCGTAGCCCTCCGGCGGCACGATCTCCGCCAGCAGGCCCATCCGGGTCCCGGTGCCGAGCGCCTGGAAGAACCCGACCACCAGCAGCAGCGCGAACCGTCCCGCCAGCGGCAGCCCCGGCACCGCCTGCGCCAGCGTCGCCGCCAGCGCCAGCAGGTGCAGCGCCACCAGCGTCCGGCGCGGCCGCGCCCCGTCCGCGACCGACATCAGCGTCAGCGCGCCCAGCACCGCCGCGAACGACGACCCGTACATGCTCACCGCCGTCAGGAACGGCGACCCGGTGCGCTCCCGCACCAGCGCGCCCAGCGCGAAGCCGGACAGCGTCCCGGCCCCCGCCAGCAGCGTGAAACCTGCGTACAACCCCGCGAACTCGCGCTGCCGCAGCAGCGCCCGGTACCCGTGTCCAGTCATGAAAAAAGCCTCCGACGCTGCCGCGAGGGCGCGTTCGAAGGCCGACGACGAGAACATAGCAGTCAACGGCCCGCTCCCGCACGGGTTTTCACCCCCGCGGCCGCCGGTTCTGGCACAGTGGCGGCCATGCGTACCCGTCCCGTCCTCACCCGGACCGCCGCCGGCCTCCTGGGCGCCGGCCTCGCCCTGGCCCTGAGCTCCTGCGACTTCCCGGGCAGCGACTCGAAGGGCGGTGGCGGGAAGGGCGGCGACGCCAGGCCCGCCGCCACCGCCTCCGCCTCCGGCGCCGACTGGGCCGAACTCGCCGGCGCCGAGGCCGCCATGCTCGGCGACCTCGCCGACATCGACCCCGGCCTGGTCACCGACCAGGAGAAGGCGATCGCCGGCGCCGACACGGTCTGCGAGGCCATCCGGGCCGGCAAGAGCGAGGACGAGGTGGCCCGCACCGCGGGCGCCGAGTTCACCACCGACGAGATCAAGCCCGACCTCGGGGTCGTCAGCCGGATCGTCGACGTCCTGAAGTCCACCACCTGCGTCTGAGCCCGGACGCGGCGGAGCCCCGCCGCTCCCCCGCCCGGGGGGTGCGACGGGGCTCCGTCACGCGGCGGGCGCTCAGGCCCCGCGCAGCACCGCGCCGGTGCGCTCGCCGGCCACCGCGACCGCCGACGCGCGGGCCGCCGACGCCTCGTCGGCCGTCAGCGTCCGGTCGGTGGCCCGGAAGCGCAGCGTGTACGCCAGCGACTTCTTGCCCGCGCCCGCCTGCTCGCCGGTGAACACGTCGAACAGCCGCAGCGACTCCAGCAGTTCGCCCGCGCCCTCGCGCAGCGCCGCCTCCACGTCCGCGGCGTGCACGGCCGCGTCCACGATCAGCGCCACGTCCTGGGTCGCCACCGGGTAGGCGGAGACCGGCGGGCCGGAGACCCGGCGGCCGTCCGCGAACAGCAGGTCCAGGTCGAGCTCCATCGCGCTGGTGCGCTCCGGCAGGTGCATCGCCTTGACCACGCGCGGGTGCAGCTCGCCGGCGTGGCCGACGACCTCGTCGCCGACCAGCAGTTCGGCGCAGCGCCCCGGGTGCCACGGCGCGTACTGCGCCTGGCGGACGGTCAGCTCCACGCCCGCGGCGGCGGCGACCACCCGGGCCGCCTCGACCGCGTCCGCCCAGCCGGACGGCGCGCCCTTGCCCCACCAGCCGGAGGGCAGCCGCTCGCCGGTCAGCGCGACGGCGACCCGGCGCGGCTGGTCGGGGAGGGCGGCGTTCAGCTCGGCGAGCTGCTCCTCGGTCGGCCGGCGGTCCACCGGCAGCCGCGGCGCGACCTTCGGCTCGGCCTTGGGCAGGAACACCGTGCCGGTCTCGAAGATCGCCAGGTCGGTGTTGCCGCGCCCGACGTTGCGCCGCAGCGCGCCCAGCAGGCCCGGCAGCAGCGTGGTGCGCAGCCCCGGCTCGGCGTCGTTCAGCGGGTTGACCAGCTTGACGGTGCGCCGGCGCGCGTCGTCGGCGTCCAGCCCGAGGCCGTCGAAGGAGGCGTCGCCGACGAACGGGTACGCGTTGATCTCCACGTAGCCCGCGCCGGCCAGCGCCACGCCGACCCGCCGGTGGAAGCGCTGCGCCTCGGAGAGGCCGCGCCCGGGCGGGGTGACCGGCATCCGGGCCGGGACGTTGTCGTAGCCCTCCAGCCGGATGACCTCCTCGGCGAGGTCGTACGGGTCGGTCAGGTCGGGCCGCCAGGACGGCGGGGTGACCTCCAGGACGTCCGTCCCGACGACCGTGCAGCCGACCTCCTGCAGGCGGCGGGCGACGGTCTCGCGGCCGTACTCGGCGCCGGCCACCCGGTCGGGCAGGTCGGCGTCGATCGGGATGGTGCGCACCGGGTGCGGGGCGGCGATGTCGGTGACCCCGGCCTCGGCGGTGCCGCCGGCGATCAGCACCAGCAGGTCGACGGCGCGCTGCGCGGCGGCCCGGGCGGCCTCCGGGTCGACGCCGCGCTCGAAGCGCTTGGACGCCTCGGAGGGCAGCTTGTGCCGCTTGGCGGCGCGGGCGATGGCGACCGGCTCGAAGTGCGCGGCCTCGATGATGATCTCGGTGGTGCCGCTGGCCAGGCCGGTCTCCGCGTCCACGACCGGGTCGAGGATCTCGGTGGTGGCGCCGCCCATCACGCCGGCCAGACCGATCGGGCCGGAGTTGTCGCAGATCAGCAGGTCCTCGGCGGACAGCTTGCGCTTGACGCCGTCCAGCGTGGTGAGCTCCTCGCCCGCCACCGCCCGGCGGACCTGGATCGGCCCGTCCACCCGGCCCCGGTCGTAGGCGTGCAGCGGCTGGCCGACCTCAAGCATCACGTAGTTGGTGATGTCGACGGCCAGCGAGATCGGCCGGATCCCGGCCTTCTGCAGGCGGCGCTGCAGCCAGATCGGCGACTTCGCGCCCGGGTCGACGCCGGTGACGGTGCGCGCCACGAAGCGGTCGCAGCCGACCGGGTCGGCGACCTTCACCGGGTAGCCGTACGAGTTGGCCGGGGGCACGTCCAGCAGCGCCGGGTCGGCCAGCGGCAGGCCGTACGCGGCGGCGGCCTCGCGGGCCACGCCGCGCATCGAGAGGCAGTAGCCGCGGTCGGGGGTGACCGCGATGTCGAGCACCTCGTCGACCAGCTGCAGCAGTTCGAGGGCGTCGGTGCCGGCCTCGTACTCGGGCGGCAGCACGATGATGCCGTTGTGGTCGTCGCCCATGCCGAGCTCGCGGGCGGAGCAGATCATGCCGGCCGAGGTGTGGCCGTAGGTCTGCCGGGCGGAGATCGGGAACGGGCCGGGCAGCACGCCGCCGGGCAGGATCACCACGACCTTGTCGCCGACCTGGAAGTTGGTGGCGCCGCAGACGATCTCCTGCGGCTCGCCGGTGCCGTTGGCATCGCCGACGTTCAGGAAGCAGTGCCGGATCGGCTTCTTGAAGCCGGTCAGCTCCTCGATCGAGAGCACCTCGCCGACGACCAGCGGGCCCTTGATGTCGGTGCCGAGCTGCTCGACGGTCTCCACTTCGAGACCCGCGCGGACCAGCCGGGCCGCGACGTCGCGGCCGGTCTCGCCCGCCGGCAGGTCGACGTACTCGCGCAGCCAGGAAAGCGGGACGCGCATCAGATCTCCATCCCGAACGGGAGGGTGAAGCGGACGTCACCCTCGACCATGTCGCGCATGTCGGCGACGTTGTGGCGGTTCATCAGGATCCGCTCCAGGCCGAGGCCGAAGGCGAATCCGCTGTAGCGGTTCGGGTCGATGCCCGCGGCGACCAGCACCCGCGGGTTGACCACGCCGCAGCCGCCCAGCTCGATCCAGCCCTCCGAGGAGCAGGTCCGGCACGGGCGGTCGGGGTTGCCCACCGAGGCGCCGCGGCACACGAAGCACTGCAGGTCGATCTCGGCGCTGGGCTCGGTGAACGGGAAGTACGAGGGGCGCCAGCGCAGTTCGAGGCCGCCGCCGATCAGCTTCTCCACCAGCACCTCGATGGTGCCCTTGAGGTGGCCGAAGGTGATGCCCTCGTCCACCGCGATCGCCTCGACCTGGCGGAACACCGGGGTGTGGGTGGCGTCCAGCTCGTCGGTGCGGTAGACCCGGCCGGGGCTGACCGCGTACAGCGGCGGCTCGCCGGCCAGCATCGCGCGGATCTGCACCGGGGAGGTCTGGGTGCGCAGCACCATGCCGGAGTCGGCGGTGCCGTCGGGCGCCTCGACGAAGAAGGTGTCCTGCATCGAGCGGGCCGGGTGGTCGGCGTGCAGGTTGAGGGCGTCGAAGTTCAGCCACTCCGCCTCGACCTCGGGGCCGGAGGCCACCTGGTAGCCCATCGCGACGAAGGTGTCCTCGATGCGCTCGGCCAGCGTGGTCAGCGGGTGCCGGGCGCCGCGCGGCACCCGGCCGTACGGCAGGGTGACGTCCACCGCCTCCTCGACCAGCACCCGGGCGTCGCGCTCCGCCTCCAGCTCGACCTGGCGCGCGGCCAGGGCCTGGTTGACGGCGCCGCGGGCCTGGCCGATCAGCTTGCCCGCGGCGGCCTTGGCCTGCGGGGGCAGCGCGCCGATCTCGCGGTTGGCGAGCGACAGCGGGGAGCGGTCGCCGGTGTGCGCGACCTTCGCCTGCTTGAGCTCGTCGAGGTCGGCGGCGGCGGCGAAGGCGGCGAGCGCCTCGTCCCGGGCCTGTTCCACCACCTCGGGCTTGAGGGCCTCGACCTCGACCGGGTCGTACGACTTATTGGGTGCCGACATCTCTATCTTTCCCGTGCTCCTGCTCGTGATCAGGTCTGCTGCGTCGCCGGGCGTCCCAGAACGCCAAAGGTCGAGTGTAGTCGCAGCCCGCCACCGCCCCGGGCGGGTGGCCGCGCCCCGGGCGGGCTCAGAGCATGAAGTCGGGGACGCCCGCGGGGAGCACGAACCGGAACCGGGCGCCGCCGCCGTCGGCCCGGCTGATCCGGATCACCCCGCCGTGCGCCTCGACGATGCCCTTGACGATGTACAGGCCCAGGCCGGTGCCGCCGCGCCTGGAGCCCCGCCAGAACCGGGTGAACACCCGCGGCATCGCCTCCTCGGGGATGCCGGCGCCCTGGTCGCTGACGGTCACCGCGGTGCCCTCGACCACCCGCGGCGGGATGCCGGGCACCTCCACCAGCTCCTTCGCCGGACCGACCTCGATGGTCACGGTGCCCTCGCCGTGCCGGACCGCGTTCTCCAGCAGGTTGGCCAGCACCTGGTCGATCTTGTCCGGGTCGCCCCACTGCTCGGCGGGCGGCCCGGCCACCTTGATGTCGAAGCGCTCGGCGGGGATCCCGGCGGCGACCTTCCCGGCCACGTGCCGGTGCACGGCGGCCGGCAGGTCGATCCGCTGCCGGCGGATCTCCAGCCGGCCCGCGTCGATCCGGGAGATGTCCAGCAGTTCGGCGATCAGCCGCACCACCCGGTCGGCGTCCGCGTCGACGGTCTCCAGCATCACCCGCTTCTGGCCGTCGTTGAACCGCTCCCACTTGGCCAGCAGCGTCGCCGTGAAGCCCTTGACGCTGGTCAGCGGGGAGCGCAGCTCGTGCGCGACGGTGGCGATCAGCTCGGCGTGCGAGCGCTCGGTGCGCCGCCGCGCCTCGGTGCCGCGCAGCGTCACCACCACCTGCCGGACCGGTCCGCGCGGCGCGGCGCGCACGTACCTGGCGCACACCAGCACCTCGCGCCCGTCCAGCAGCAGGTTCCGCTCGGGCTGCCCGGTGCGCACCGCGAGCCCGCCGTACGGGTCGGTGAGCCGCCACCAGCGTCGCCCGTCCAGGTCCTCCAGCGGCAGCGCCCGTTCCAGTTCGACGCCGATCGCGCGGTGCGCGGAGCGTCCGGTGATCCGTTCCGCGGCCCGGTTGAAGACCACCACCCGGCCCCGCTCGTCCGCGACCACCAGCCCGTCCGGCAGGTCGTCAGGTCCGACCGGTGCCCAGTTGACGCCGCCCATGGGTGTCCTCCCCGCCCGCCCCCTCGCAGGCCCAGGAACCGACCCTAGCGCGCCCGGCCCTCGACGCGACACCCGCCGCGGGAGCGCTGGGCGCGCGCGGAGGCGTACAGGCACACGGCGGCGGCCGTGGCGAGGTTCAGGCTCTCCGCGTGCCCGTGGATGGGCACCTTCACCACCTCGTCCGCCAGTGCGCGGGTCTCCTCCGGCAGGCCCCACGCCTCGTTGCCGAACACCCAGGCGCACGGGCCCTGCAGGGTGCCCTCGTCCAGCTCCTGGTCGAGGTCGCGCTGCCCGGCCCCGTCCGCGGCCAGCACCCGCACCCCGGCCGCGCGCAGCCGGGCCACCGCCTCCTCGACCGGCACCCCGGTCGCCACCGGCAGGTGGAACAGGCTGCCGACGGACGCCCGCACCGCCTTCGGGTTGTACGGGTCCACCGAGGCGTCGGTCAGCACCACCGCGTCCGCCCCGGCCGCGTCCGCGGTGCGCAGCACGGTGCCCGCGTTCCCGGGGTCGCGCACGTGCGCGAGCACGGCGACCAGCCGCGGGCGGGCGGCCAGCACCTGCTCGAACGGGGTGTCGATGAACCGGCACAGCGCCACGATGCCCTGCGGGGTGACGGTGTCGCAGATGTCCGCGACGACCTCCTCGGTGGCGCTCAGCACCGGCAGCCCGGCCTCCCGCGCGGCGGCGACGATCCCGGCGTGCCGCCCGGCGGCCTCCGGCGTCACGTACACCTCGACCACCGCGTGCTCCCCGTCCGGCAGCCGCCCGAAGGCCACCGCCTCCCGGACGGCCTGCGGTCCCTCGGCCAGGAAGCGCCGCTCCTTGCCGCGCTGGTTGCGCTTGGCGAGCCGGCGGGCGGCGACGACGCGCGGGGAGCGCAGGGAGGTCAGCAGGGGGGTGTCGGTGCTCATGCTCACGATCTTCGTCACGGACGGGCGGGGGCGCGATACGCGACGGACCCGCAGGCCGGGCGGCCTGCGGGTCCGGGGAACGCTTTCAGGGCGACGGCCTGGATCAGGCGGCGACCTTGGGGGCGTTGACGTCCGCCGGGAGCGCCTTCCGGGCGACCTCGACCAGGGCCTGGAACGCCACGGAGTCGTTCACCGCGAGGTCGGCCAGCATCTTGCGGTCGATCTCGACGCCAGCGGCCTTGAGGCCCTGGACGAAGCGGTTGTAGGTGATGCCGTTGGCACGGGCAGCGGCGTTGACGCGCTGGATCCAGAGCTGGCGGAAGTCGCCCTTGCGCTTCTTGCGGTCGTTGAAGTTGTAGACCAGCGAGTGGGTGACCTGCTCCTTGGCCTTGCGGTACAGGCGCGAACGCTGACCGCGGTAGCCGGAGGCCCGCTCGAGGATGACCCGGCGCTTCTTGTGGGCGTTCACTGCCCGCTTGACGCGTGCCACTTCATTACTCCTTGGTTCCGGACCTCGGATCGTGCCGGCGGTCCGTTATTCGATTCGGTCGGGAAGGATCAGCTGGTGCCCGCGACGCTGCCGCGGGCGGGCGATCACTTGCCGAGAAGCTTCTTGATCTTCTTCGCGTCGCCCGGGGCCATCTCGGCGTTGCCGGCCAGCTTGCGGGTCAGCGTCGAGGGCTTGTGCTCGAGCAGGTGGCGACGGCCGGCACGCTCGCGCAGCACCTTCCCGGAGCCAGTGATCTTGAAGCGCTTGCTGGCGCCGCTGTGCGTCTTCTGCTTCGGCATGTCGCCGTTTCTCCTCGTCGGTCCGTTCCGGCCCGCGCCGTGCGGCGCGGGCCGGAACTGGATGGATCTCGTCTCCAGGGCGGGACGCCCCGGAACCGGGTGCCTCGGCCCCCGGTCACCCGAGCCCTGGGGCTCAGGCGTCCTGGGCGGCCTCGGCGGGCTGCTCGACCTCGGCGGCCTCGGCGGCCTCGGTCTCGGCGGCGTCGGTCTCCTCGACCTCGGCCGCCTCGTCCTCGGCGCCGTCGATGTCCTCGACGTCGTCGACGTCATCCGCCTGGTCCGCGGCCGGTCCGCGACCCAGCCGCTCCGCCTTGCGGGCGTCGGCGGCGGCGCGGGCCTCGGCCATGGCCTCGGTCTTCTTCTTGTGCGGGCCGAGAACCATGATCATGTTTCGGCCGTCCTGCTTCGGAGCGGACTCCACGAAGCCCAGGTCCTGGACGTCGTCCGCGAGCCGCTGCAGCAGTCGGAAGCCCAGCTCGGGGCGGGACTGCTCACGACCGCGGAACATGATCGTGATCTTGACCTTGTCGCCCTGCTTGAGGAACCGGACGACGTGACCCTTCTTGGTGTCATAGTCGTGCGGGTCGATCTTCGGCCGGAGCTTCATCTCCTTGATGACCGTGTGCGCCTGGTTCTTGCGCGCCTCACGGGCCTTCATGGCCGACTCGTACTTGAACTTGCCGTAGTCCATGAGCTTGCACACCGGCGGGCGCGCCGTGGCGGCGACCTCGACCAGGTCCAGGTCGTACTCCTGGGCAAGCTCCAGCGCCTTCGCGAGCGGGACGATGCCGACCTGCTCGCCGCTGGGACCGACGAGTCGCACCTCGGGGACGCGGATCCGGTCGTTGATGCGGGGCTCGGTGCTGATGGGGCCTCCTCGGTTGCACCTTTTCCGATGCGACCGTCGGGCGGCGGTCGCACGTAGTGGTTTCGACCACTGGGCGGGGCTTCATTCATGCTCCGCTGCCCGTCGAGGGCACCGAGCGCACGAAAAAAGCCCCGCACGGTACAGGCGGGGCTCCACACGTTCCGGGGTACCCTCGCGGGCACCACTGCCGACGAACAGTCCCTCGCGGGCGCTCATCGCGGACCGGACCCGTCGGCCCTTCGGCCGCGCGGGTGGGAGACTGTCGCGGTTGCCCTCTCGGGCCTCCTGGGTGGAGCCTCCACTTGCTGGCCGGGCAACCCGAAAGGGTCCCCTGGCCGGTCAGTCTCGAATCATACCAGCGTTTCCGGGCCGACCGGTATTCCGCGCCCTCCGGCCCGCCCGACCGGCGCCACCGGCCCCCTCCCGCCCGCCTTGTACGCTCCTTCCGTACCGCGCTTTCGCCCCAGCCCCTCGGAGTGACACCTTGACCAGCCAGCCCGACCACGCGCACGAGTCCGAGCAGGCCCTCGGCTTCGACGACCTGACCCGCGACATCGCCGAGGTCCCCGCCGTCGAGGTGATCACCACCGTCGCCGTCCACCTGATGAGCGCCGCCGCCGTCAAGTGCGGCCTCGCCGAGGGCGGCGAGGCCGACAAGGACCTCGACGAGGCCCGCAAGCTGATCACCGCCCTGGCCGGCCTGGTCACCGCCGGAGCCCCCGAGATCTCCAACTTCCACGCCGCCCCCCTCCGCGACGGCCTCCGCTCCCTCCAGCTCGCCTTCCGCGAGGCCTCCCTCATCCCCGACGCCCCCGGCTCCGGCCCCGGCGAGAAGTTCACCGGCCCGGTCTACTCCTGACGCTCCGCCCCACCGGGGCGCGAGGAACCGCGCACCACGGAAGCCGCCCTCCCCGAGAGAACTCCCCCCGGTCGGGCGGCTTCTCCGTCCCCTCCCCCTCTCCCGCCGAAGGCGTGCCTCCCCCGCCCCGCCAGGGGCGCGGGGAACTGCGCGCGGCGGCAGGGCACACGCGGAAGCCGCCCGACCGAGAGAACTCCCCTCGGCGGGCGGCTTCCGCTGCGCGGCTACGCGTCGTACTCGTCCAGCGGCGGGCAGGAGCAGACCAGGTTCCGGTCGCCGTACGCGCCGTCGATGCGCCGCACCGCCGGCCAGTACTTGTCCGCCGGGTTGACGCCCGCCGGGAAGACCGCCTCCTCGCGGGTGTACGGGTGCGCCCACTCGCCGGCCAGCATCGCCGCGGTGTGCGGGGCGTTGCGCAGCGGGTTGTCGTCCGCCGCCCACTCGCCCGCGCCGACCTTCTCGATCTCGCCGCGGATCGCGATCATCGCCTCGCAGAAGCGGTCGATCTCGTGCAGGTCCTCGGACTCGGTCGGCTCGATCATCAGCGTCCCGGCGACCGGGAACGACATGGTCGGCGCGTGGAAGCCGTAGTCGATGAGCCGCTTGGCGATGTCGTCGACGCTGACGCCGGTCTCCTTGCTGAGCGGCCGCAGGTCGATGATGCACTCGTGCGCGACCAGCCCGCCGGGGCCGGTGTAGAGCACGGGGTAGTGCGGGGCCAGCCGCTTGGCGATGTAGTTGGCGTTGAGCACGGCCACCTGGGTGGCGCGCTTGAGGCCCTCGCCGCCCATCAGGCGGACGTACGACCAGGAGATCGGCAGGATCGCCGCCGAGCCCCAGGGCGCGGCCGAGATCGGCCCGACGCCGGTCGCGGGGCCGGCCTCGGCCTGCAGCGGGTGGTTGGGCAGGTACGGCGCGAGGTGCGAGCGCACCGCGACCGGGCCGACGCCGGGGCCGCCGCCGCCGTGCGGGATGCAGAAGGTCTTGTGCAGGTTGAGGTGCGAGACGTCCGCCCCGAACTTGCCGGGCTTGGCGAGGCCGACCAGCGCGTTGAGGTTGGCGCCGTCGACGTACACCTGGCCGCCGGCCTCGTGGACGAGTTCGCAGATCCGGGTGATCTCGGTCTCGAACACGCCGTGGGTGGACGGGTAGGTGACCATCAGCACGGCCAGCTGCTCGCGGTGCTGCTCGATCTTGGCCTTCAGGTCCTCGACGTCCACGTCGCCGTCGGTGAGCGTCTTGACCACGACGACCCGCATGCCGGCCATCGCCGCCGAGGCCGCGTTGGTGCCGTGCGCGGAGGACGGGATCAGGCAGACGTCGCGCTGGGTGTCGCCGTTGGCCCGGTGGTACGCCCGGACGGCCAGCAGGCCGGCCAGCTCGCCCTGCGAGCCCGCGTTCGGCTGGATCGACACCGCGTCGTAGCCGGTGACCTCCACCAGCTGCTGCTCCAGCCCGCGGATCAGCGTCAGGTAGCCCTCGGCCTGCTCGACCGGGGCGAACGGGTGCAGCTGCCCGAACTCGGGCCAGGTGATCGGCTCCATCTCGGTGGTCGCGTTGAGCTTCATGGTGCAGGAGCCCAGCGGGATCATGCCGCGGTCGAGCGCGTAGTCGCGGTCGGAGAGCCGGCGAAGGTAGCGCAGCATGGCGGTCTCGGAGCGGTGGCTGTGGAAGACCGGGTGGGTGAGGTACTCGTCCTCGCGCAGCAGCTCGGCGGGCAGCGCGTCCGCGTCCTCGGCGATCTCCGCCGTGACCCCGAACGCGGCGAACACGGCCGCCAGGTGCTCGCGGGTGGTGGTCTCGTCGCAGGAGACCGAGACCCGGTCGCCGTCGACCTTGTGGACGTTGACGCCGCCGGCCAGCGCCGCGGCCACGACCTGGTCGGCCCGGCCGGGGACGACCGCGGTGACGGTGTCGAAGAAGGCGTCGTGGGCGAGTTCGACGCCGCCCGCGCGCAGGCCGGCGGCGAGCGCGGCGGCGTAGCGGTGGGTGCGGCGGGCGATGTCGGCGAGGCCGTCGGGGCCGTGGTAGACGGCGTACATGGAGGCCATCACGGCGAGCAGCACCTGGGCGGTGCAGATGTTGGAGGTGGCCTTCTCGCGGCGGATGTGCTGCTCGCGGGTCTGCAGGGCGAGCCGGTAGGCGCGGTTGCCGTCGGCGTCGACCGAGACCCCGACCAGGCGGCCGGGCAGGTTGCGGGCGTACTCGGCGCGGACGGCGAGGTAGCCGGCGTGCGGGCCGCCGAAGCCCATCGGGACGCCGAAGCGCTGCGAGGTGCCGCAGGCGATGTCGGCGCCGAGCTCGCCGGGCGAGCGCAGCAGGGTGAGGGCGAGCAGGTCGGCGGCGACGGCGACGACGGCGCCGAGCCCGTGGGCCTGGTCGATGACGGGCTTGATCTCCCGCACCGCGCCGGAGGCGCCCGGGTACTGGAGCAGCACGCCGAAGACGCCGCGCTCGGCGATCTCGGCGGGGATGCCGTTCGAGAGGTCGGCGGTGACGACCTCGACGCCGGTCGGTTCGGCGCGGGTCTCGATCACGGCGACGGTCTGCGGCAGGGTGTCCGCGTCGACCAGGAAGACGCCGGGCTTGTTCTTGGTGACGCGCCGGGCCAGGGCCATCGCCTCGGCGGCGGCGGTGCCCTCGTCGAGCAGCGAGGAGCCGGAGGTGTCCAGGCCGGTCAGGTCGGCGACCGCGGTCTGGAAGTTGAGCAGCGCCTCCAGGCGGCCCTGCGAGATCTCGGGCTGGTACGGGGTGTAGGCGGTGTACCAGGCCGGGTTCTCCAGCACGTTGCGCAGGATGACCGGCGGGGTGAAGGTGCCGTAGTAGCCGAGGCCGATCATCGAGGTGAGGACCTGGTTGCGGCCGGCCAGCTCGCGCAGTTCGGCGAGCACCTGGGCCTCGCTGCGGCCGGCGGGCAGGCCGAGCGCGGTGAGGCTGCGGATGGCGTCGGGGACGGCGGCGTCGGACAGCTCGTCCAGGGAGGCGTAGCCGACCTGGGCCAGCATCTTCTGCTGGGCGTCGCTGTCGGGGCCGATGTGGCGGTGCTCGAAGGGGCTGGCCTGCTCAAGGTCGCTGAGCGTCGGCTGGGCGTTCATGGGGGTCGGGCCTCCTGGTCGCGGACCGGCGGTGGTACGCACGCCGACCGACTGCCGTGGAAGCCGGGCGCGCGGGCGAACCCGTCAGCCTCCCCCTCTGTCATCGGTACCTGAGAGCTTCACGCGTCCGGGCCGGGGCCCGGACGGCTTGCACCGTCGGCGAGGGCGGGGACGGCCGGCTCCGGTGCCGACGGTCCTGCCCTGCTTTCCAGAGTGACCTGTTCTCGCTCGGTACGGATGCCTGAGAGATTCCGGGGAGGGGTTGCTCCTTCGGCGTCCCGCACCCCCCTGTCCGGCGGGGTCGGGACTCTCCCGAGCGGGCTCGGCGGTCGCCTCCGAGGTTACCAGCGCGGGCCTCGGGGATCACCGGTGCGGCCCTGTGATCTGCCCCGGACGGCGGTGTCCGGAGTGCCGCCGTCCGTTACGTGACGTTTGGTGTGAAGTGGCGGCCCGGCAGGCTCCTCCGACCGCCTCCCGGACATCCCTGAGGAGCGGCAGGACTGGAGGACAGCGTGCAGACCGATATCGATCCGCGCGACCTGATCGGGCACAAGGCGGTCGACCGGAACGGTGACAAGATCGGCACGGTCGACGAGGTGTACCTGGACGACGCCACCGGCGAGCCGGAGTGGGCGGCCGTCCGCACGGGGATCTTCGGCCGGGACGCCTTCGTCCCGCTGACCACCAGCGAGTTCGCGGGCGACGAGTTGCGCGTCCCGTACGACAAGTCGCTGATCAAGGAGTCCCCGGACTTCGGCGTGGGCCAGCACCTCTCGCCCGCCCAGGAGTTGCAGCTGTACCGCTACTACGGGCTGGACACCGGCGGCGACGCCGGCTCGGAGCCCGCGGCCCCGGCGGCGAAGGCGGCGGAGGCCGGAGCGGCCGGAGCGGCCGGAGCGGGGGCGAAGGAGCACCAGCGCCAGGAGCCCGCGGTGGACCGCGATTTCGGCACCCTCGCCTCCTCCCCCTCACCCGCCCCGGCCCCGGCCCCCGCGCCCGCGCCCGCGCCCGCCGCCGCGGATCCGGCCGCCGCCGCTGCCACCGCCGCCCCCGCCCCGGCCGCCTTCACGACGGCGAAGGCGGCGCCCGCGCCGACCCGGCAGGACGCCCAACAGTCCCAGTCGCAGTCGCAACCCCACCAGGCCCAGCCCGAGGGCCGGGCGGCGGTGGAGCCGACCGCGCCGGTGGAGATCACCTGCCGCGAGGAGCGGATCGACATCAGCACCGAGTGGCACGAGGTGGGCACCACCCGGCTGCGCAAGTACGTGACCACCGAGCAGGTGGAGCGCCGGGTGCCGGTGGTGCGCGAGCGGGTGCGGGTGGAGCGGATCCCGGTGTCGGACGCGGAGCGGGCGGCGCTGAGCGAGCAGGAGATCGCCGAGGCGGTCGAGGAGGTCACCCTGCACGAGGAGCGCCCGGTGGTGCGCAAGTACCTGGCGCCGATCGAGCGGGTGCGCCTGGTGGTGGAGCGGTACACCGAGGAGGAGGTGGTCCGCGAGGAGCTGCGCCGCGAGCAGGTGGAGGTGCACGACGCGACCTCCGGTGCGGGCGGGGACGGCGAGGCGCCGCAGCAGCGCCAGCCGTGGAACGCGCAGCCGCAGTCGCCGACGGCGGCCCGGGCCCAGCAGGCCGCCGCGAACGGCGGCCCGGAGCACACCCGTCCGGAGCCGCTGCGTTCCTGACGGCGCCCCGGTCGCCCGGCCCCGGCCCCGGTCCGCTCCGGCGGGCCGGGGCCGGGCGCTTTGCCAAAACTTCACCAATCGATATTTGACATGCTGAAGCATCTCCCGACATCGTTACTTCAGTTCATGCACTATCGCCTGTCTGAAGCAACCTGTCGGAGGAGTCCCCGTGAGTGAGGCACCACAGCCCGCCCCCACGGCCAGCGAGCCCACCAGCGCCCGGGTCCTGCCCGCCCTGATCCTGGCCATGCTGGCGTTCAGCGTGGTGCAGACCGCGGTCGTCCCGATCCTGCCGGGCCTGGCCCGCGAGCTGAACGTCTCGGGCTCCAGCGTCACCTGGCTGATGACCGCCAACCTGCTGTCCGCCGCGGTCCTCACCCCGCTGCTGGGCCGCTTCGGCGACCTGCGCGGCCGCAAGCCCATGCTGCTGGTCTCGCTGGCCGGCCTGGTGCTCGGCTCCGCCCTCGCGGTGGGCACCCACTCCTTCACCTGGCTGGTGGTGGCCCGGGTGCTGCAGGGCGCGGGCGGCGGCGTGCTGCCGCTGGCGATCAGCATCGTCCGCGACGAGCTGCCCCGGCACAGGGTCACCGGCGGCGTCGCCGCGATCTCCGCCTCGATGGGCGTCGGCTCCGGCCTCGGCCTGGTCGCCACCGGCCTGCTGCTGGAGCACTGGAGCTACAAGTCGATCTTCTGGATGGGCCTGGTCTTCGGCCTGGTCGCCGTCGCCCTGGTCGTCCTGCGGGTGCCCGCCGACCCGGTCACCGACAAGGAGGGCGGCGCCGACCCGCTCGGCGCGCTCACCCTGGCCGGCTGGCTCTCCGCCCTGCTGATCGCCGTCAGCCAGGGCAACCACTGGGGCTGGACGTCCACCCGCACCCTCGGCCTGTTCGCCGCCGCCGCGGTGATCGCCCTGGTCTGGCTGCTCGTCGAGTCCAAGGTCGCCCACCCGCTGGTCGACCTGTCGATGATGGCCCGCCCCGCCGTCGCCTTCACCAACCTCTCCGGCCTGCTGATCGGCTTCGGCATGTACGGCTCGTTCATGGTGATCAGCAACTTCGCGCAGACCCCGGAGCAGCTCGCCCACTACGGCTTCACCGCCACCGTCCTGCACGCCGGCGTCATGCTGCTGCCCTCCGCGATCGGCTCGATGGTCGCCGCCCCGCTCGGCGCCCTGCTGATCGCCCGCCGCGGCCCCCGCCTCCCGCTGGTCCTCGGCGGCTTCCTCGGCGCCGTCTCGATGGCCTACCTGGCGCTGCGCCACGGCGCCGAGTTCGACCTCTACTTCTCCTCCGCGGTCTTCGGCCTCGGCGTCGGCCTGGCCTACGCCGCGATGCCCGCCTACATCAACGGCGCCGTCCCCGCCGAGCAGTCCGGCATCGCCAACGGCATGAACGCCGTGCTGCGCACCGTCGGCGGCGCGATCGGCACCGCCGTGATGAGCGCGATCCTCACCGGCAACACCCTCAAGCTGCCGCTCCCCGTGCAGCTGCCCACCGAGGGCGCCTACCAGAACGCCTTCTGGGTGGCCGGCGCGATGTGCCTGGTCGCCGCCGCCGTCCCGTTCGCCATCCGCGCCGGCCGGCCCGCCCCCGTCCTCCCCGCCGAGCAGGCCGCCCCGGCCCTCACCAAGACCGACGCCTGACGGCGTCCCTCGCGTCCTGGACACACGCGAGCAGCCACGGGTCCCCCGCACCAAGGGCATCGGTGCGGGGGACCCGTGCTGTCCACCCGCCCCGGCACCGCGGGGAACCGCCCCCCGCCACCGCGTTCACCCGGTCCCCTCCCCCGCCGGAGACCTGAGCGGCAGCGCCCCCGAAGCCTCCAGCTCCTCGTCGCCCACCGCGAACGTCCGGACCCGGCCCACCCCCGAGTACGGCGTCTCGAAGCGCACCGTCACCCGCCCGACCCCGCTGCCCTGCACCCAGCCGGGCCCGAACTCGCGGTGCGTCACGTCCTGCCCGGGCCACCAGCGGCGAGCCGCCGGGTCGACCCGCACCACCTCCTCGACCGTCTCCTCGACCACCGCCGCCGTGCCCGACTCCCGTTCCTCCCGCTCCAGTTGGGCGAACAGGTCCTCCTGGGTGTAGTCCGCGAGCTGGGCCACGCCGACGCCCAGCAGCCGCACCCCGCCCGTCACGTCGACCTGCGTCGCCAGTCGGCGCGCCGTCGCCGCGACCACCTCCTCGTCGTCCGTCGGCCCGCGCAGCGTCTCGGAGCGGGTCAGCGTGGAGAAGTCGAACCGGCGGACCTTCAGCACCACCGTCCGCCCGGAGCGCCCGGCCGCCCGCAGCCGGCGCACGCACCTCGCGGCGAGCTGCTCGATCTCCTGCAGGATCCGCTCCCGGTCGGCGAGGTCGACCTCGAAGGTGTCCTCCACCGACACCGACTTGGCGTCCCGGTCCGGCACCACCGGCCGCTCGTCCCAGCCGATCGCCATCTGGAACACGCCCGCGCCGTGCGCCTTCCCGAGCAGCCCGACCAGTTCCTCGAACCCGGCCTCCGCCAGGTCCGCCACCGTGGTCAACCCGGCCCGGCGCAGCGCCTGTTCGGTGGCGGGACCGATCCCGGGCAGCGCGCGCACCGGCATCGGGGCGAGCACCGACCGCTCGGAGCCGGGCTCGATCAGCACCAGCCCGTCCGGTTTGGCCCGCTCGGAGGCGATCTTGGCCATCAGCTTGGACCCGGCCACGCCGACCGACGCGGTCAGCCCGGTGCGCTCCACGATGTCCGCCCGCAGGTCCTCGGCCACCGCCAGCACCAGCTGCGCCCCCTCGGCCGGCGTGGTCGCGGCGGCCAGCGCGGGCCCGTACGGCCCGGCCTCCAGGTCGACGAACGCCTCGTCCAGGCTGAGCGGCTCGACCAGCGGGGAGCGCTCCCGCAGCAGGGCCATCACGATCTCGCTGTTGGCCCGGTACGCGTCGAACCGGCCGGTCAGGAACGCCGCGTTCGGGCAGAGCCGGCGGGCCTGCGCCATCGGCATCGCCGAGTGCACGCCGAACCTGCGGGCCTCGTAGGAGGCGGTGGAGACCACGCCGCGCCCGCCCAGGCCGCCGACGATGACGGGCTTGCCGCGCAGGCTCGGCTTGGACGCCTGCTCCACCGCGGCGAAGAAGGCGTCCATGTCGAGGTGGATGATGCTCGGCACGGTCCGCACCGTCCGATCATCCCGCGTCGCACTGACATTCCCGCCGCCTACCCGTTCGGGCCGGCCCCCGCGTCGGCGTCCCCGCCCGTTCCCCCGCCCGGGTCCCCGTCCTCCCCCGCGTCCGCGAGCGCCCGGGCCACCCCGTCCTCCCGCGGCCCCAGCAGCGTCGGGTCCGGCCGCAGCAGCACGTTCGCCGCCGCCTTCACCGCGCCGCCGATCTCCCGCAGCCCGCCGTACTTCCAGGTGGTGTCGTGCCACTCCTCCACCCCGACCGCGTACGAGTCGATCCCGGCGGCCCGGCACAGCGCCAGCGCCCGCCGGACGTGGAAGGTCTGACTGACCAGCAGCGCCCGGTCCACGCCGAAGATCCGGTGCGCCCGGCTGCAGGAGTCCCAGGTGTCGAAGCCCGCGTAGTCGCCCACCACCCGCACCGCGGGCACCCCGCGCTCGATCAGGTAGGCGCGCATCGCGTCGGTCTCGTCGTACTGGACGGTGCCGTTGTCGCCGGTCACCAGGATCGCCCGCACCTTGTGCGCCCGGTACAGCTCCAGCGCCGCGTCCAGCCGGTGCGCCAGGTACGGGGAGGGCTCGCCGTCCATCAGCCCGGCGCCGAACACCACGGCGACGGGGGCCTCGGGCGCGTCGGCCACCGTGCCGACCCTCGCGGACTCGGCCAGGTACAGCCAGGCGCTCGGCGCCAGCCCCAGCACCGAGCAGAGCACCACCGCCTGGAACCAGCGGCGCTGGCGCCGCCGGTCCGCCGGTCGCACCGCCAGCCACCCGGCCCGGGCCCGCCGCCCCGCGCACCTCAAGATCGTCGACACACCGGCCAGGACGAACGGGACGCCCCCGCCGGTTCCCCGGCCGTGGGCCCGCTCAGACCGCGCGGTTGCGGCGCTGCGCCAGTTCGTCGCCCGGGTCGTTGCCGACCAGCGTCTCGCCGGTGTCGGTGCGCTCGCCGTGCAGCCGCCCCAGCGTGCTCTCCAGCTCCTGCCAGACCGCGCCGACCGCGATGCCGAACACGCCCTGCCCGCCGTTCAGCAGGTCGACGACCTGCTGCGGCGAGGTGCACTCGTAGACCGTCGCGCCGTCGCACATCAGGGTCAGCCCGGTCAGGTCCGCCCGGTCGGCGGACTGCAGGTGGGTGACGGCCACTCGGATGTTCTGCAGCGACACGCCCGCGTCCAGCAGCCGCTTGACGATCTTCAGCAGCAGAATGTCCCGGAAGCTGTACAGGCGCTGCGCCCCGGCCGGGTACGCCGAGCGCACCGAGGGCTCCAGCAGGCCGGTGCGCGCCCAGTAGTCGAGCTGCCGGTAGGTGATGCCGGCGGCGGCGCAGGCCGTCGGCCCGCGGTAGCCGACCAGCGCGGACGTCGGGGCGAGCCGCTCGATCGCGGGCTGCCCGGGCTGGACGGCCGGGAAGCGGCCGAGCCTCGGCAGCTCCTCGGCCTCGGGCTCGGGCCGCCAGGGCCGCCCGATCAGGGCACGGCCGGCCCGCGGCACGTGCACCACGCACAGCGCTCCGGAACGCGTCTCGTCGCCGGTGCCGCTCATCGCCAACCTCCGTCCATTCCGCCCAAGGCCCCACGGGACCCGCAGGAGCCCCACCGGGCCCCGGGCTGCGGGTGGCCCGTCCGGCGGGCCATCACCTGACGGTAGGCAGTCGCCCAAGCACCGTCAACGATCGCCACGCCGGGGGCTTCCACAAAATTCACCCCATCGAGTGGTTATTCGTGCCCCATGCGTGGGTAGCAGAACGGATTTCCGGCCCAACCGAGTTGCGACCCGCGGCCGACCGGGCTAGCGCACCGGATCCCCGCCCGACCAACCCGGCCGCAGCGGGACACCGGCCGCGCCCGGCCCCGGAACTACTGCGGACCGCCGCCGAAGTCCTCCGGCGAGACCTGGTCCAGGAACTCCCGGAACTTCTCGACCTCGTCCTCCTGCTCGTCCGGGATCGAGATGCCGGCCTCCGCCAGCACCTCCTCGCTCCCGTAGATCGGCGTACCGGTGCGCAGCGCCAGCGCTATCGCGTCCGAGGGGCGCGCGCTCACCTCGACACCACCGGCGAACACCAGCTCCGCGTAGAAGACCCCGTCCCGCAGGTCGTTGATCCGCACCTCGGTCAGTTGCTGGCCGAGCGCACCGAGCACGTCCTTGAACAGGTCGTGCGTCAACGGGCGCACCGGCGTCATGCCCTGCTGGGCGAAGGCGATGGCGGTGGCCTCACCCGGCCCGATCCAGATCGGCAGGTAGCGGTCACCGCCGACCTCCCGCAGCAGCACGATCGGCTGGTTGGAGGGCATCTCCACCCGGACACCCACGACGTCGAGCTCATTCACACCAGCAACCCTATGGCGCGCGCCCCCGATAGGAAAGCGCAGCAGGCAGCGGCCACCGCGATCAGGACCGCCGCCCGCCCGTCCGCCACCGGCCGTTCAGGACCGGGCCCGCAGCCCCGCCTGCACCATCGCCGCGTGCAGCCGCACCGACAAGGTGGCCAGTTCCCGCGCCGTCGCCTCCGCGTGCGCCCGGGTCTGCGGGTTGCGGTGCCGCCGCAGCGGCGCCACCACCTGCTCCACCAGCGCCACCTCGCGCTCGGCCGCCGCCTTCATCGCCCGCAGGTGCCGCGGCTCCAGGCCGAACCGGCCCAGCTCCGCCACCAGCCGCGCGATCTGCAGCGCCTCGCCGTCGTACCCGCCGTCCGGGCCCGGCTGCACCAGGCCGTACGCCTCCCACTCGACGAGCTCGCGCTCCTGCGCCTCGGCCGCCGCGATCAGCTCGGCCCGGCCCAGCCGCACCCCGCCGACCGCCGTGGCCGCGGCCGCCAGCTCCCGGTCCGCCTCCTCCAGCGGCCCCGGACGGGACTCCGCCCCCGGCAGCGCCGGCGGCTGCTCGCCGCGCTCGATCGCGTCCAGGTGCTCGCGGATCACCCGCAGCGGCAGGTAGTGGTCGCGCTGCATGCGCAGCACGTACGCCAGCCGCTCCACGTCCGCCGCCGAGAACTTCCGGTAGCCGGACGGGGTGCGCTGCGGCTCGACCAGGCCCTCGGCCTCCAGGAAGCGGATCTTGGAGATCGTCACCTCCGGGAAGTCGTCCCGCAGGAAGGCCAGCACCGCGCCGATCGACAGCAGCTCGTCACCCCGTCGGCGCGCCTCGCCCGTGCGGCGCGAGGCCGGCACGGGCGAGGACCCGAGGGACGGGGTAGGAATCTGTGGGGTCACTCGGGCTCCAAACGGAGAAGTGGTCAGTACCCCCGGTGGTGACTGGCGAAGAACACCAGCCGGTACTTCCCGATCTGCACCTCGTCACCGTTGCTGAGCAGCACCTCGTCGATCCGCTCCCGGTTCACGTAGGTGCCGTTCAGGCTGCCCACGTCCGCGACCGAGAAGCCGCCGTCGTGCTGCCGACGGAACTCCACGTGCCGACGCGACACCGTCACGTCGTCCAGGAAGATGTCACCCTGCGGGTGCCGCCCCGCCGTGGTCACGTCCGAGTCCAGCAGGAACCGGCTGCCCGAGTTCGGGCCGCGCTGCACGATCAGCAGCGCCGAGCCCGGCGGCAGCGCGTCGATCGCCGCCATCACCTCGGCCGACAGGGCCGGGGTGGCGCCCGTCGAGGTCGCCGTCGGGTCGTACGACTCGATGCCGGAGATCGAGATGGTCGAGGTGGTCTCCACCGCGCCCTCCGGGAAACCGCCGCCACGCAGCTGGGTCCCGCAGTTCGAGCAGAAACGGGCCTGCGCCGGGTTCTGGTTCCCGCACCGCGGGCACGGGCTGGTGCCAGCCATGTTCACAGCCTCCTGGCGCGGCACACCCGACTGGACGTGCCCGGCATAGGGGTCCGGGGCAAACCCTCCACCGGAGGTTGAGGGTCCTGCCGGGAAACCTATGCGCGGCCCGCCCGCCGAATCAACCGACGCGCCGTAGCCCGCGTCGAACTGCCCGGTCGGGATGCCCGCGCCCTGGGTCACGTCGTCCCGGTACATCGGACGCTGCCCCTCCGGCGCCGGACGCATCGACGGCACCCCGGCGTCCTCCTGCCGGTAGCGCGCGGTCGGCGCCTCGGCCGCCTTCTTGTTGCGGCCGAACAGCTTCGAGAAAAAACTCACGGGCGAATCCCCTTGCGTGTGACAGAACCGCCCGCGGGGCAGGGTTCAAGGCTCGGTGTGGCGGTGGGACCGGCATCGGACCGGAGACTGACGAACGGTAGGACCCAGTGTCGCCGACCCGCCGCGGAAACCCACCACCGGGGGTTGCCCGCAGCTGACGAACCGTACGGAGCGCGCCCCGTCACTTCGCCGCCGGCTTGCCGTACTGCAGCGGCTTCGGCGTGGCCAACGCGTCCACCAGTACCTTCTGCTGCTGGACGATGGTCGCCCGCGCCTGGTGGTTCTCCAGGCTGCGGACCACCCCGCCGGGGATGTTCAGCGCCGGGGCGAGGTCCTGCGGGTTGCCCACCACGGTGAAGCGGAACGGCTGCGAGACGTCCTTCCCGTCGATCCGGACGCCACCGCCCGACGAGTTGTCGGTGAAGTAGGTGCCGGCCACCACCCGCACGTCGTTGATCTGAATCGCCTCCGCCCCCGCAGCTCGGAGTTCCTGCAGGGTGTCCAGCAGCATATCCGCCTTCACCTGCCCTTGGGGATCATCGATCGTCAGCACGATGCCCGGACCGGTCGCCTGCTCCGTCCCGGCCAGCACGCCCAGCTCGGCCGCCTTCTTCCGGGTCTGCTCCTGGGCCTCCTTGGCCTGGTTGGAGGAGTTCTCCAACTGGGCCAGGGACTGTTCGAGCTGCGTCTTCTCCGACTGGAGACGCTGCTGCTTGCCGTCCAGTTCGTCGAGGATCCGCACCAGGTCCTCCTGCCGGGCCCCGCGCAGCTCGCTGTGGTCGTTGGTCGAGCGCACCTGGATGGCCAGCGCCAGCCCCAGCGCGAACAGCAGCAGCGCCACCACCAGCTGGCCCCGCGACACCCGCGGCGGCCACACCGCCGCCTTCAGCCGGGTCCGCCCGTCCGACGGCAGCTGCACCGGCTCCCGCGGGACGGCCGCCGCCACCACCGCCGGCCCGGGCCGCTCCGCCGCCGCGTCGGCCTCCGCGTCTCCGTCCCCGTCCCCGTTCCCGGGCGTGTCCTGCGGTGCTTCCCCTGCCTCGGCGCCGGACCCGGCCTCGGCCCGGGCGGCGGCCGGCAACTCCTCGGCCCGCTCGCCCGCCTCCCGCTCGTCCCGCTCCCGCGGCTCCTTCTCCTCGCTCACAGCCGCTCCCTACGCCCTGAACACGTGCCGACGGATCGCCGCCGCGTTCGAGAAGATCCGGATGCCCAGCACGACCACCACGCCGGTGGACAGCTGCGACCCGACGCCCAGCTGGTCGCCCAGGAACACGATCAGCGCCGCCACCACGACGTTCGACAGGAACGAGACCACGAAGACCTTGTCGTCGAAGATCCCGTCCAGCATCGCCCGCACGCCGCCGAACACCGCGTCCAGCGCCGCCACCACCGCGATCGGCAGGTACGGCACCACCGCGTTCGGCACTTCGGGCTGCACGAACACGCCGACGACCACGCCGATCACCAGACCCAGTACGGCAATCACGGTGTAGCAACTCCTGTTCCGGTGGAAGGGGAAGGGGAAGGGGACTTCGCGGTCGACCGCGCGGACTTCGACGGGGCCGCGCTCGGCGAACCGGACGACGCACCGGACGGCGACGGCGGCGGGCTCGGCTCGCCGGAGGTCCCCGCGGACGGCTCGGGGGAGGTCTCCGGCCCGGCGATCCGGAGCGTCACGCCCAGCGCCGCCGGCAGCGTCAGCGACTTCTGCGTCGACAGCGTCGAGCGGATCCCGTAGCTGTCCTCGATGATCTTGAGGTAGTGGCCGCCCTCGTTGTCCTGGAACGCCTGGGCCAGCCGCGGCCCGTCCCCGATCGCCAGCACCGTGTACGGCGGCACCAGCGGCCGGTTGTCGACCAGGATCGCGTCACCGGCCGCCCGGATCGCCGACAGCGCGGTCAGCCGCTGCCCGTTCACGGACACCGCCTCCGCCCCGGCCAGCCACAGGCCGTTCACGGCGTACTGCAGGTCGTGGTCCTTGACCCGCCCGTTCTTGCCGTAGCCGCCGCCGTTGCGCGGATCGCTGACGTTGCCGCCCGAACCGCTCCCGGACGCGTCGTCGATCACCAGCTTGACGCCCGGCCCGGTGATCTCCCCCGTGCCGGTCTGCGCGGCCAGCGCCGCCGCCCCGCTGTCGTCCCCGGTCTGCAGCGCCGCGTCCTGGGCCCGCTCGACCTTGTCGCGGTCCTGCTCGACCTGCCGCTGCAGGGCGTCCGCCGCCGCGTTGGCCTCGTTGACCCGGGTGACCAGGGCGTCCCGCTCCTTGGCCAGGACGGGCGCCGCGGCGTGCGTGTTCACCGCCCCGACCGTCACCACGACCGCCGCCAGCGCCAGCCCGAGGGCCAGCACCAGCCGGCCCTTGGCCGTCGTCGGCAGCCGCGAGCTGCCCTCCGCCCCGCGGGCCCGGGCCGCCTCCGCGTACCCGTCGTCGAGCGAGTGCTCCATGACCGTGGTCAGCAGGGACATCGAGGCGTCCGGACGGCGGAAGCGCCCCTCCGGATCACTCGGCGTCGGCGTTGCTGGCATGCGGGACATCGTTTCACGACCACGCGGTGCCCCACGACCAGCTCCCGGCCCCGCAGGACGGTTTCGGCACAGGATCGTGACAAACCAGGGTGGGGGCGGGCCCACCGGGCCCGCCCCCACCTCACTTCCCCCGCACTACCTCCCGGCGCCGTCCACGACCGCGGCCCACTCGTCGAGCAGCTGCTCGGTCGCCTCGTCGTCCGGGCCCTCGGCCCACAGGTGGGTGACGGCCTCCGCCGGGTCCGGCAGGACCAGCGTCCACCGGCCGTCCGGCTCGACCACCCGCACGCCGTCCGTGGTGTCCAGCTTCCGGTTCCCGGCCGCCTCCACCACCGAACGCATCACCATGCCCTTGGCGGCCCACGGCGTCGCGATGTCCCGCTTCTGGATGTGCGCCTGCGGGATCCGGGCGTCGATCTGGCTCAGCGTCAGCTGCGTCCGCGCCACCAGGCCGACCAGCCGCACGAACGCCGCCGCCCCGTCCAGCACCCCGGAGAACTCGGGCACCACGAAGCCGCCGCGCCCGTCCCCGCCGAAGACCGTGCCGTCCGCCGCCGCGGCCTTCGCCAGGTCGTCCGGCGAGGTCGTCGTCCAGATCACCTGGGTGCCGTGGTACGCCGCCACCTGCTCGGCGATCCGCGTGGTCGTCACCGGCAGCGCCACCTGCCCGGAACGGCGCTCGGCCGCCACCAGGTCCAGCAGCACCAGCAGCGCCCGGTCGTCCTGGATCACCCGGCCGAGCTCGTCCACGAAGGACACCCGCTCACCCACCGGGTCGAACCGCACGCCGAACGCGGCCTGCGAGGACGCCACCAGCTCGCCCAGCCTGGCCAGCGCCGCCCGCCGCTCGTCCGCGCCCTCGGTCGGCCGCGCCTCGTCCAGACCGCCGGCCACCGTCAGCGTCTCCACCCCGAGCCGCCCCAGGATGCTCGGCAGCACCAGCCCGGCACTGCCGTGCGCCGCGTCCACCACGACCTTCAGCCCGGCCTCCCGCACCCCCGAGGTGTCCACCGCCCGCAACAGGTTCGTCGCGTACGAGTCGAACACGCTCGCCGGGTGCAGCAGGTCGCCGATCTCGCCCGGGAACGCCCGCCGGAACTCCTGCCGCGAGTACACCCGGTCCAGCTTCCGCTGCCCGGCCTGCGACAGGTCCGCCCCGCGCTCGTCGAAGAACAGGATGTCCAGCGAGTCCGGCACCCCCGGCGTGGTGCGCAGGAAGATCCCGCCCGCGCTCCCCCGCGCCGTCGCCTGCCGGGCCACCGGCATCGGCACGTTCTCCAGGTCGCGGACGTCGATCGCGCTGGTCTGCAGCGCCGAGATCATCGCCCGCTTCAACGCCCGCGCACCGCGCGAGTGGTCACGCGCGATGGTGACCGTCGCGCCCTTCTTCAACGTGGTCGCGTACGCCCCCGCCAGCCGCACGGCCAGCTCCGGCGTGATCTCCACGTTCAGGATGCCCGACACGCCCCGCACCCCGAACAGGTGCTCCTGGCCGCGGGACTCCCAGATCACCGAGGTGTTGACGAACGCGCCGGCCTCGATCGTCTTGAACGGGTAGACCTTGACGTTGCCCGCGACGATCGACTCCTCGCCGATCAGGCACTCGTCACCGATCACCGCCCCCTCGTCGATCCGCGCGGCCCGCATCACGTCGGTGTTCTTCCCGACCACGCACCCGCGCAGGTTGCTCTGCGGCCCCACGTACACGTTGTCGTGCACCACGGCCTTGTGCAGGAACGCCCCGCGCTTCACGACGACGTTCGACCCCAGCACGGTGTGCTCGCGCAGCTCCACGCCGGCCTCGACCTTGGCGTAGTCACCGATGTACAGCGGCCCCCGCAGCACCGCCTCCGGGTCCACCTCCGCGCCCTCGGCCACCCACACGCCCGGCGAGATCTCGAACCCGTCCAGCTCGACCTGGACCTTCCCCTCCAGGACGTCCGCCTGGGCCTTCAGGTAGCTCTCGTGCGTGCCCACGTCCTCCCAGTAGCCCTCGGCGACGTAGCCGAACACCGGCTTGCCCTCCTTGAGCAACTGCGGGAACACGTCGCTCGACCAGTCGACCGACTCCCCGGCCGCCACGTAGTCGAAGACCTCCGGCTCCATCACGTAGATGCCGGTGTTCACGGTGTCCGAGAACACCTGCCCCCAGGTCGGCTTCTCCAGGAAGCGCTCGACCTTCCCCTCGTCGTCCGTGATGGTGATACCGAATTCCAACGGGTTCGGCACCCGGGTCAGGCACACCGTCACCAGTGCGCCCTTCTCCCGGTGAAAGGCGATCAGGTCGGAAAGGTCGAAGTCCGTCAGCGCGTCCCCGGAGATGACCAGAAACGAATCGTCCCGCAGCGCGTCCTCGGCGTTCTTCACGCTGCCCGCCGTGCCCAGCGGTGTTTCCTCATTGGCATAGGTGAGGTGCATGCCGAGTTCCTCACCGTCACCGAAGTAGTTCTTGACCAGCGAGGCCAAGAACTGCACGGTCACCACGGTGTCGTTGAGGCCGTGCCGCCTCAGCAGCCGTAGCACGTGCTCCATGATCGGCCGATTGGCCACCGGCAGCAGCGGCTTGGGCATGCTGGAAGTCATGGGGCGGAGTCGAGTGCCCTCCCCGCCCGCCATCACAACGGCTTTCATTACGGGTGCGTCCTCCTTCGCGGTGGTGAACCCCTGCGGGTCCATCAAACCGGTCCGACGCATCCCTACCCGGAAGAAAACGTCCGACTCACCGTGGAGGGCGTGTAAAACGTCTCATGCTGATCTCAAACGGCAGCCGAACGCTCCGCCTGCAGGATCTGCCGGGCCTGCACCGCATACAGGGCACCGGCCCACCAGTACAGCGTCGTCCCCCACCAGATGAACGCCCAACTCACCACTCCCGCAACCTGGTGCACCCACCCCTCGCCCACCCCCAGCAACAGGAGCGGAAACGCGTACATCAGATTGAACGTGGCCGCCTTCCCCAGGAAACTCACGTTCAGCGGCCCGTAACCCGCCCGGTTGAGCCGCAACAGCACCACCCCGACGAACGCCTCCCGCGCCACCAGCAGCGCCGTCAGCCACCAGGGCAGGATCTCCCGCCAGGTCAACCCCACCAGCGTCGAGACGATGTACAACCGGTCCGCCGCCGGGTCCAACAACTGCCCCAGCCGGCTGATCTGCCCCCACCGCCGGGCCAGCTTCCCGTCCAGGTAGTCACTGACCCCGCTCAGCATCAGGACGACGATCGCCCACCCGTCGTTCTTCGGCCCCCCGAAGACCGGCCACAGCACCAACCACAGGAAGATCGGCACGCCCACCAGCCGAGCCATGCTCAACAGGTTCGGGATCGTGAGGACCCGGTCGGTCTGAACGCGCGTCTCCTGGACCTCCACGGTGCGGAGCCTCCTGTACTAACCACCGACATGTGCGGGACTGACCCTACAACAAGAAAGCCCCCCGACTTCCCGTCGGGGGGCTTTTCCTGAATGATTGTTCGGCGGCGTCCTACTCTCCCACAGGGTCCCCCCTGCAGTACCATCGGCGCT
>NZ_BAAANS010000041.1:0-80122 GCF_039529925.1 Kitasatospora saccharophila
GGAAAGTTGCACTCGCGTCACGGAACACGGTCTACCGGATCAGGCCGCGCCGCGAGGGCAACTTCCCAGAATGATCACAACAGAATACGAGCCCTAGCGTCACCTCCCGCAGCGGACGACGGCCCCGCCCCGGAGCCGCGCCCTCGCCCCGTCCTACTGGGGCTGGCCGGCGGGGGTGGACGCCCACTGGTGCACCGTGCCCTGGTGCAGGGCCGCGTGGACGCGGTCGCGCAGCAGGTTGGCGTCCGCGTCGGTGAGGGTGCGTTCCAGTGGGCGCAGGATGACCTTGACCAGCAGGTTGTGCTGGTCGGGGCGGGCGCCGAGCCGGGCCAGCGCCTGCGGCGGGAGGTCGCGGCAGGGGGTGGCGGAGAGGATCTCGACGCTCTCCACGCAGTCCGCGTCCGCACCGAGGGCGTCCCGGACCCGGTCGCCGAGGTCCTCGGCGAGGTCGGCGCCGTCCACCGCGACGGACAGGTCGCGGCGGACCGCGGGCAGCGCCGAGACCGGCCGGTACGGGGCCAGGTCGGTGAGTTGGGCGGTCACGGCGGGGTCGGCGGAGCGCAGCAGCCGGATGTCCGGGACGCCCTTGAGTAGCATCAGCACCCGGTCCAGGCCCATGCCGAGCGCCAGCCCGCTCCACTCCGGCCCCAGCCCGGCCCCGGCCAGCACCCCGGGGTGCGCGAGCCCGCACTCGGCGACCTCCACCCACGCGCCGTCGTCCCCGCCCGCCGCCACGTCCAGCTGGCGCCCCGCCAGGGTGTACGGATGGACGCGTTCCTCGGTGCGGTACCCGGCGCCCGGCAGCAGCGCGCCCGCGAGCGCGGCGATCATCCCGGTCAGGTCCTCCGGTCCGGCCGGGACCGGGCCGCGGGTCAGGTACCACAGGTCCAGCTGGTGCGGGGTGCCGCTGTGCAGCCGGTCGATGCTGTCGCGCCGGTACACCAAGCCGGGGCAGACCAGCAGCACGCGCTCCGGCGCCCCCGCCCCCTCGGCCGCCAGCGCCCGCAGCGCGCCCGGCACCAGCGCGCTGGAGTGGCTGCGCAGCATCCGCCGACCGTCGACGTAGCGGGTGTAGCGGGCGTCCCGAGTGACGTCGTCCGCACGGTAGTTGAGGTGGTCGTAGTTGTCGGCGACGCTCACCACCCGCTCGCCCCGGTGCACCCGCACCGGGCAGTCCCAGCGAGCGGCCAGCGCCGCCACCGCGCGCTCGACGACCAGTTGCAGGGCGTGCGGCCCGGCGGCCGGGTCGGTCAGGTCGCGGACGGCGAGGTCACGGGCGAGCTGCTCGGGGGAGAGGAGGCGGACGGCGGCGGCACCGGCGGCAGGAAGGACGGACATGGCGTGCTCCAGACGGGACGGATCGCGACGGGGTGGTAGAGGGGGACACCACACCCCCCGGCCCCTGGGCACGACCCGCCGCCGGGTCGACCCGATCCGCCGAACTCCCTACCGGCGCGACCGAACCCGCCCCCTGCGGCACCCATCGGGAGCCGGGGGGCCGGTAAATCGGCGAGAGATCGCGACGACGGCCATGCCCGGAGTCTAGGCACCCCACCCCGTCCACCCGCAACACGTTTTCGAGCCCGCCCGCAGCTGTGGTTGGCTGGGGCCTCCGGAACGCGGGCGCGGCGGTGACGGCGGGAGTGACGGCGGGGATGACGACAGGGACGGCGGGTGACGGGGCCGGGCCGACGCATGACGGGGCCGGGCCGACGCGCGGCGGCAGCGGCCCGGTGCGCGACGAGGTCGGACCGGCGTACGACGAGGTGGCGGAGCTGTACGCGACCCTCTTCAGGGGTGAACTCGCGGGCAAGGAAGCCGAGTTGGCGGCGATCCGGCAGCTGGTCGCGGCGCCCCCGGTGGCGGAGCGCGGCCTGCCGGTGGGCGACCTCGGCTGCGGCCCCGGAGAGGCGACCGAGCTGCTCGCCGGGCTCGGCGTCCGCGCGTTCGGGCTGGACCTCTCCGCCGGCATGCTGGCCCAGGCCCGCCTCGCCCGCACGCAACACCCCTTCCTGCGGGGCACGTTGACGGCGCTCCCGCTCGCCGACGGCAGCCTCGGCGCGATCCTCGCCCGCTACTCGCTGATCCACCTCCCGCCCGTGCAACTCCCCGCCGCAATCGCCGAGTTGCGCCGCGTCCTGGCCCCGGGCGGCCTGCTGCTGACCGGCTTCTTCGCCGCCGACCCCGCCCTCGGCGACACCGACCGCCCCGTCCCCTTCGACCACAAGGTCGCCACCGCCCACCGTTGGCCGGTGGACACCCTCGCCGGGCTCTTCCGCGCGGCCGGGCTCACCGAGACCGCCCGCACGCTGCGCGCCCCGCTCCCCGGCGAACGCTTCCCGCAGGCCACCCTGCTGCTCGGCTGAGCCCGCCGACCGGGCGCGGCCCCGCCGACCGGGCGCGGCCCCGCCGACCGGGCGCGGCCCCGCCGACCGGGCGCGGGCGGTCAGGCCCCCGGCCAGGGGGCGAACCGCTCGGCGGCCAGCGCGGCCACCGCCGGGGCGTCCCGGCTGCCGTCCACCTCGATGACGGGCAGGCCCGGTCGGCGGGCGGCGCGCACCGGGGCCTCGGCCACCAGTCGGTCGCGGGCGACCCGGTTGGCCTCCCCCCGGGCCGGACCGGGGCGCGCAGCGGGGCGTCCGGCGTTCCGGCCTCCGGCGCGGTGCGCAACTGGTGCTGCCGGAACTCCTCGGGCGGGACGAGGGCGACCATCCGCCGCGGCGAGCCGACCAGTGGCCCGACCAACTCGGGCCGCGGGCCCCGGCCTTCGGCGAGCACCGGGCGGGCGGCGAACAGGACGCGCGGGTCGTACGGAATCAGGGGGCGGACACGTCGCGCAGCAACTCGGCGATCAGGCGGTGCAGTTCGGCCGGCTGATCCAGGTGCACGTCGTGGCCGGCGGCCAGCAGGCTGACCGCCCGGACCTCCGGGCGCAGGGACAGCATCCGGTCCGTCTCGGCGGGCGGGATGATGCCGCGGCGGCCGAGCACCAGCAGGGTCGGGCAGGTCAGCGCGGCCCAGTCGTCCCAGTGGTCGCGGGCGGCGATCGGGGCCATCGAGTCGACCATCACCTCGGGGTCGAAGCGCGGCCACCAGCCGTCCGGTCGCTGCTCCAGGCCGTCCGCCCAGGCTTCGCCGGCCGGTCCGCCGCCGAAGAACCCGACTGCCGCGGACCGGTCCGGGAAGGGCAGCGGCCAGTCCCGCAGCAGGCCGCCGATCTGCTCGGGCGCGTCCGCGGAGCGTCCGGCGGCGGCCTCGACCAGCACCAGGGCGCCGAACCGGTCCGGGTGCGCGGCGGCGGCCAGCAGCGCGGTGTGGCCGCCGAGCGACTGCCCGACCAGCAGTGGCCGTTCCAGCCCGAGCCGGTCCGCGACGGCCAGCGCGTCGGCCACGTACGCCTCCCGCCGCACGCTCGCCGGGCGCCGGGTGGAACGTCCGTGCCCGCGCTGGTCCACCGCCACCACCCGGTGCCCGGGCGCCAGCGCCCCCGCCAGCGCGTCCCACTCACCCGCGTGCCCCGCCAGGCCGTGCAGCAGCAGCACCGGCCGCCCGGCCGGATCGCCCGCCCAGTCCCGGCAGTGCAGTTCGACGTCCTCCCGGACCACCGTCCGCGGCTCCCAGCCCGTACCCGTCACCCGTCCCCCTCGCCGGCTCCGGCCGCCGCGGGCGCGACGGCTCGACCGGAGAGGATCGCACGCGGACCGGATCATGATCAATACCCGGATCGGACCGGTCCGGCCTCGGCCCGCAGGGGTACGCCCGCCGCCCCGGATCCTCCCGTGGGCGGACGGAGCGGCCCGGCCGGTGCGACAGCATGGGGCTGATCACCGTACGCAGGAGGGGTTTTGAGAAGACGGACGTTGCTGGGGGTCGCACTGGCCGGGGCGGTCGGGGTCACCGTCGGGCCCCGGGCGGTCGGGGCCGCCCTCACGATGGCCCTGCCGAGCGGTTACGGGGCGCGCGAACGGGCGGAGAACGAGCGGCAGTTCGAGGAGACCGGTTCGAGCCTGGTCTCCACCGGCGTGCGCACCGACACCGAACCGATGGCCCGGCTGTTCGACCGGCTCGGGACGATCGAGGAGGCGCACTGGGTCCTGGAGGCCCCCGGCCCCGCGCACCCGGCGCTCCGGGCGCCCGGCGAGGCCATGGCCTACGCGCTGCTGCGGCTGCCCGCCGGGCAGGTCGCGCAACTGCTCCTCGGCAAGGAGGTCGTACCCTCCGGGCCGCCGCCCTTCCGCGACCACGACCGCCCCGTCGCCGACAGCCGCACCCCGCACGCGCTGGCCGCCTTCGCACCGGCCGGAGCGACCTGGGAGAGCACCCGGGACTACTCCTGGACGTCGAACGCCGAGGGTCACGGCGTCCGCTTCGACCGCTCCTCCGGCACCGTCCACGTCACCGCCCACCAGCCGCGGGTGCCGCTGATCTGACGGCCCGCCGCCACCCTCACTCGTGCGGGTGGCGCACCACCAGCACCGCCTCGACGTCCTGACCCACCGCCTCGTAGCAGTGCGACACGTCCGCCGCCCAGGTGTGGTGCCCGCCCGCGGTGACCGTGACGAGTGACGTCGCGGGACCGACCAGCGCGGTGCCCGAGAGGACGATCAGGTGCTCCACCGTCCCCGCCGGGTGCGCCGCCGACCGCCGCACCCCGCCGGGCCGGATCCGGATCCGGTACGTCTCCCACACCGCCGCCGCGTCCTCGTACTGCTCCAGCAGCACGGCGTCCAGCAGTTGCCCCGAGATCCCGGGCCCGCGCTCGGGCTCCTGCAGCGCGGTGCTCAGCGGCAGGCCCAGCGCGGTGGTCAGGGCGTACAGCGTCTCCAGGGTCGGATTGCGCGAACCCGACTCCAGCCCCGACAGGGTGGCCTTGCCGACGCCCGAGAGCCGGGCCAACTCGGAGAGGGAGAGGCCGCGGGTCGTGCGCAGCTCGCGCAGGCGCAGCCCGATCCGGGCGGAGAGCTCCCTGCTGGTCGGCGCCGGTTGATCTGTTGCTCGCATGCGGGCTATCGTTCCACAGGTGGAACGTTCCATATATGGAACAGGTCGTCCATGGAACGCGCGCAATCCGATGCCACCCCGAGGAGTCCCCGTGGAACCAGCAGCGTCCCCCGCCGTCACCCTCCCCGCCCGCAGCGCCCAGGTCGCCGCCGCCCTCGCCGCCGCCGGGATCCCCGGCACCGTCCGCGAGCTCTCCGACTCCACCCGCACCGCGGCCGAGGCTGCCGCCGCGCTCGGCTGCGAGGTCGGCGCGATCGCCAACAGCCTGGTCTTCCTCTCCGACGGCGAGCCCGTGCTCGTCCTCACCAGCGGCCGTCACCGGGTGGACACCGCGGCCCTCGCCGCCCGCTGGGGGCGCGGTCCGCTGCGCCGGGCCACCCCCGAGCAGGTGCGGGAGGCCACCGGTCAGGCCATCGGCGGCGTCGCCCCCACCGGCCACCCCCGCCCGCTGCCGACCGTGGTCGACCAGGCGCTCACCGACTACCCCCGGGTCTGGGCCGCGGCCGGCACCCCGCACACGGTGTTCCCCACCACCGCCGAGGAGTTGCTCCACCTCACCGGCGGCACCCTGCTCCCGGTCGGCCCCTGATCGCCTTCCCCGCTCCTGATCGCCGTCCCCGCTCCGGATCCGGGGTGCGCGCCGACGCGACGGGCGCCGTCGGCGGCATCTTCGGCGCAGGGGAGCCGCGCCGGGCTCAAGCGGCCGGCCCCGCCCGAGGGGGGTCGGTTCACTCCGGCTCGCGGCCGATCCGTCCGTGCAGGTCGGAGAGCAGGCGGTCGAGGAGGGTGGCGAGCGCGGTGCGTTCGGAGGGGGAGAGGCCGGTGACCAGTTGGGCCTCCCGGCCCAGGACGGCGTCCACCGAGTGTTCGACCAGGGCGTGGCCCTCGGCGGTCAGGGCGACCAGGACGGCCCGTCCGCCCTCCGGGGCGGGGGAGCGGCGCACCAGGCCCTCCCGTTCGGCCCGGGCCACCCGTTGCGAGATCGCTCCGGCGGTGACCAGCGTCCGGCGGGTCAGCTCGCGGGTGGTCAGTTCGTAGGGGGCCCCGGCGCGGCGCAGGACGGCCAGCAGGTCGAGCGTCGCCGCGTCGATCCCGGCCGCGCGCAGGACCCGGTTGCGGTCGTCCGCGAAGAGCTTGGCGAGCTGCCAGACGGGCGTGACGATCTCGATCGAGTCGGTCGGCGTCCCGGGCCGCTCCCGCTGCCAGGCGGCGGCGATCGCCGCCGCCGAGTGCGCCTCCGGCGCCCAACTCCCGCCCCCGGCCTCGCTCCCGGCCCCGGCCCTGCCCCCGGCCTCGCTCGCGCCGTCGCCCCCGCTCGCGCCGTCGCCCCCGCTCGCGCTGTCGTCCTCGTCCCCGCCGGTCGGTTCGGCCATGGGCTTGCCTCCTGCTGCTCCTCGACCGTGTTTAGTGCTAAACGTAGCAGTCGCAACCGCAGGAGGACGCAGTGACCCGTACCGTGCTCCTCACCGGAGGGGCCAGCGGCTCCGGTCGCGCCCGCGCGGCCCGAAACGCCGCGCTGTCGGCCGAGTCGGCGCCCCGCGGGGTCAGCCGCGACGTCATCGCGGCGGCCTGCGTCGAGGGCACCGGCCTCTTCGGCGGGGGCCTCCCCGCGGAGCGCCGCCGCGCCCTGATCGAGGAGACCCGTGGCGGCCGCCCCGGCACGGTCGAGGACGTCGCCGCCGCCGCGCACTTCCTCGCCCCGCCCGGGGCCCGCCACCTCACCGGTCAGACCCCGCACGTCAACGGCGGTGCGCACACCACGCGTTGACGTGCGGGGCGGTGTCAGGCGTCCCGCCCCAACTCCTTCTCGCGGTCGCGCAGCAGATCCGCGGCGTCTTCGAGATGGGTGCGTGCCGATCGGGTGAACCGGTTGTTGTACTGACGCTCGACGACGGTGTCCGCGAGTTCGTGCAACGACTCCACCAGGGCCGCCAGCGATCCCAGCAGGGAGTGCTCGTCAGCCTCCGGGAGCCTGCTCCGTCCGGCCCGCAGCGGGGCGACCACCTCGCCCCGGAGCTTGTCCCGCGTCTCGTCCAGCCCGGTGACGGCCTTCTGCACTTCGGCGTCCATGCCCGCTCCTCTCCGTCGCGGACGGCCGGACGCCGCCCCCGTCCGGACGATCTACCCGTTCCACCCGTTTCCGGATCATCGCATCCGGGGGAAAGGTCCCCCGCCGCCCCCGCGTCCCTCCCGGGCACCGCCCCCACCCGCCGTTAGCCTGGCCCGATGAGCAGCGGGCAGGGCGGTGGACAGAGCGGCGGACAGGCGGGCGGGCAGGGCGGACCGGGCTGGCAGGCGGACGGCCGGCGCGGCGCGCAGTACCCCGGCGCGCGCCGGAGGCCGCGCTACCGGGCCCTGTCGCCGCTGCGCGAGCACCTGCGCGAGGCGTTCTGGTTCGCCCCGCTGCTGACCTGCGTCGGGGCGGTGCTGCTCGCCGGGCTCACCGACCTGCTCGACCGGGAGATCTTCGCCGAGGCGTCCGCCGCGCAGACCGCCGACACCCTGCTGTCGTTCAGCTCGGCCGCCAAGAGCGTCGTCTCCACCGTCAGTTCGGCGATGCTGACCTTCATCGGCGTGGTGTTCTCCATCTCGCTGGTCTCGCTGCAGATGGCCGCGAGCCAGTTCAGCCCCCGGGTGCTGCGCCTGTACGTGCGCAGCCGCCTGATCAAGGCGACCTTCGCCACCTGCCTGGCCACCTTCGTCTACACCCTGCTGGTCCAGCTCGGCTACGACGACACCAGCGACCCGGCCCGCGCCGTCTCCGTCCCGATCGTCTCCACGATCGTCGCGCTCGCCATGGTGATGCTCAGCCTGGCGCTGTTCGTGCTGTACGTGCAGGCCACGATGCGCCTGCTGCGCGTCCCGCACGTGATCGACCGGGTCACCCGGGAGTCCCTGCAGGTGCTCCAGGACTACCGCTGGCTGGCCCCCGAGCTCGGCCCGACGCCCGGCGCGGTGCCCGAGGGGCCGACGCTGCTGCACGAGGGGCGCGGCGGCGTCCTGCGGGACGTCAACATCCGCTGGCTGATCCGGGTCGCCCGGCGGCACGACGCGGTGCTGTACCAGGTGCCGCGGATCGGCGACTTCATCGCGCCCGGCACCCCGACCGTGGTCGTGGTCGGCGGCAGCGCGCCCCGGCCGCGCCGGATCACCACCGCGCTGAACGTCGGCGTCGACCGCACCATGCACCAGGACCTCAGCTTCGGCTTCCGCCAGCTCGTCGACATCGCCATCCGGGCGCTCTCCCCGGCGATCAACGACCCCACCACCGCCGTCCAGGCCGTCGACCGGATCCACCAGCTGCTCGCCGTCCTCGCCCCCGTCCACCTCGGCGAGCTGCGCCACCGCGACAAGGACGGCGCGGTTCGGCTGGTCCAGCCGGTGCCGGGCTGGGAGGCCACCGTGGACCTGGCCTTCACCGAGGTCCGGATCTGCGGCGCCGGCCAGCCCCAGGTCACCCGCCGCCTCGCCGCCGCCCTCGACGACCTGCTGCGGATCACCCCCGAACGGCGCCGCGCCCCGCTGCTGCTGCAACGCGCGCTGCTCGAACGCGCCGTCGCCGAGTCCGTCCGCGACGAGGACAACCGCGCCTTCGCGCTGACCCCCGACCGCCAGGGCATCGGCTGACCGTCCCGCCCGGAGGCGAAACCCGCCCCGAACCCGCAACCCACCCGGGAACGCGCAACCGCCCGGAACGGGAGCCGTTCCGGGCGGTTCGCGGTTCGCGGTCGCCGTGCCGTACGGGACTACCCGGCGGTCCGGTTCGCGGTCTTGTCCAGCGAGGCCAGGTACTGGTTGTACGCCTCCAGCTCGGCGTCGCCGTCGCGGTCGGCGGCCCGGTCGCGGCGGCGGGCCTGGCGCTCCTCGGACTTGGCCCACTGCAGGGTGAGCGCGATCAGCACGATCGCGGTGGGGATCTCGCCGAACGCCCAGGTGATGCCGCCCGCCAGCTGCTGGTCGTCGTGCAGGTTGGTGCCCAGCGGGGCCATTTCGGAGGTGAAGGTGGAGACCAGCTGTCCGGAGGCCATCATCACCGCGACGCCGAAGAAGGCGTGGAACGGCATGCCCATGAACAGCTCGATGATCCGCATCACGAAGCCGGGGCGGTGCGGGCCCGGGTCGACGCCCATGATCGGCCAGAAGAACAGCAGGCCGACGGCGAGGAAGTGCAGCATCATCGCCAGGTGCCCGAGCCGGTACTGCATCAGGAAGTCGAACAGCGGCGTGAAGTACAGCACGTACAGGCTGGCGATGAACGCGGGGATGGTGAACGCCGGGTGCGAGATCACCCGCACGTAGGTGGAGTGCAGCAGGGCGACCAGCAGTTCGCGCGGGCCCTTGCCGCTGCCCTTGCGGGCCGGGCGCAGGGCGCGCAGCGCGAGGGTGATCGGGCCGCCCAGCAGCAGCAGGATCGGGGAGAGCATGGACAGCACCATGTGCTGCATCATGTGGGCGCTGAACAGCACCATGCCGTAGTCGTTCAGGCCGGTGTTGGTGACCAGCAGCACGGTGCCGACGCCGGCCGTCCAGGCGATCACCCGGCCGACCGGCCACTTGTCGCCGCGCCGCCACAGCCGGACGGCGCCCGCCAGGTACAGGCCGAGGGCGAGCGCGCAGAACACCAGGTAGGGCCAGTCCGGCGACCACTCCAGGGCGCGGGAGAAGGAGAAGGGTGGGAGTGGTCCGCCTCCGTGGTGGTGCATCCCCGTCATGCCGTCGCCCATCGGGCGGCCCCGCTTTCGTCCATGCCGAGCCTTCGTCCGCGCCGACCGGGGCCGCGCGAGCGGCGGTCCGGGTGCGGTCCGGGGGCGGCCCGGTCCGGTTTGGTCCGGTTTCGTTCGGGCCAAGCCTAGGCGGCGCTTACCGCGCGCCGGTGAGCGCCCCCGGCCCGGCGGGCCCGAACGGCCCGGACGCTCAGGCCGCGGCGGGCTCCCCGCGCTCGGCGCGGGCCACCAGCAGCCAGGCGAACGCGGAGCCGAGCACGTACACCGCGCCGATCAGCAGGAAGCCGACGCCCACGCCGGTGCCCCAGTCGGAGGTGGCCTGCAGCACCACCCCGACGGCGGCGATGCCGACCAGCGAGCCGATCTGCCGGTTGGCGTTGAGGACGGAGCCCGCGGTGTTGGCGTGCGCCGGGCCCGCGGCGTCCACCAGGGCGGCGGTCATGCCGGGCGAGACGATCCCGGAGCCGAGGTTGGCCAGGCCGATGCCGACGGCGATCAGCCAGTAGGGCGTCGAGGGCGAGATCGCGGTCATGACCAGCGAGGAGACGCCGGCGACCAGCAGGAACACGGTCAGCAGCGGGCCGTTGGCGAACCGGCCGGAGATCCGCGCGTACACCACGTTCGCCAGCGGCGACAGGACCGTGATCGGGAGCAGTTCCAGGCCCGCGACGAAGGGGCTCGCCCCCCGGGCGTGCTGGAAGAACAGCCCCAGCAGGAAGATGCTGCCGAACAGCGAGAAGTTGAAGCAGAAGCCCACCAGATTGGCGCCGGAGAAGCCGGGGGAGACGAACAGGCGCCACGGCATCACCGGGGTGCCGGTGCGCCGCTCCCGCAGCACCAGCGCCGCGGCGGCGACCGCGGCGACGGCGTACGCGGCGAGGACCGGGCCCGCCGCCCAGCCGAGCTGCGGGCCCTCGATCAGCGCGAAGCTCACCGCGGCCAGGCCGACGATCCAGAGCAGGTGGCCGGGCACGGTCACCTTCATCGGCTTGGGCCCGGTCGCCGCGATGAACCGGCGGGTCATCAGCATGCCCAGCACGCCGATCGGCAGGTTCAGCAGGAAGACGCTCTGCCAGCCGAGGGTGCTCACCATCAGGCCGCCGAGGGTCGGGCCGATGCCGGAGGAGGTGGCCACGATCGCCGACCAGAGGCCGAGCATCCGGGTGCGCTGCCGCTTCTCCGGGAAGGACGCGACGAGCAGCGAGAGCGAACTGGGCATGAAGAGTGCCGCGCCCGCCCCCTGGAGCATCCGGGCCGCGATCAGGAACCCCGCCGAGGGGGACAGGGCGCAGGCCAGCGAGGCGAGCACGAACAGGCCCATGCCCCAGGTGTAGACGGTCTTCGCGCCCCGGCGGTCGGCCAGGCCGCCGGCCAGCATCAGCAGCGAGGCGAAGGACAGGAGGTAGCCGTCCACGATCCAGGTCAGCTGGGTCAGGCCGGCGTGCAGCCGCTCCTGCAGCGTCGCCCCGGCGACGTTGACGATCGTGACGTCCAGGGTGGCCATCACGAAGCCGGCGGCCAGCGCGACGATCTTCAGGCCGCTCGACGCGTTCGGCGGGCCCGCCTCGGCGCCGGCGGCCGGCACCGTGCTGGTCTCGGCAGTTGCCATCGCTGATCGATCTCCTCGTGGAGGCCCGAGTGGGGCGGGGCGGGTACGGGGCCGGGCCGTGGGCGCACGACTGACGGAGCGTCACATCGCTGCGGAGAGGGCGAGTTGGCCGCCCCGCGTCTCCACTGAAGCCGATATGACGATGACTGTCAAACGTTGATGGTCATCGTCATAAGGAGCGGCCGTAGGATGGACCGCGAGTCGAACAGGGAGGCACGAAGTGGCCGCGCGGAGCAGCGAGGAACGCATCACCGACCACCCCGAGGCGCGGGACATCACCCTGCAGGGCGTCCTGGAGGCCCTGGCCGACCCGGTGCGGCGCAGCATCGTCCGCCAGATCGCGGGCGCGCCCGGCGAGAAGGCCTGCGGCACCTTCGACATCACGGTCACCCGCACCACCGGCACCCACCACTTCCGGGTGCTGCGGCAGTCCGGCGTCATCCGGCAGTACTACGAGGGCACTTCGAAGATCAACACGCTCCGCCGGGACGAACTGGAGCTGGCCTTCCCCGGCCTGCTCGACGCCGTCGTGCTGGCCGCCGACCGCGAGGCCGCCCGGGCCGCCGCCGTCCGGGACTGAGCCGCCGTCCGGGCTCGCGGACGGCGGCCCCGGCCGTCAGTCGTAGTGCTTGAGCAGCGGCCACAACTCCTCCCAGGAGTACTTCTGCCCGGTGCACACCAGGATCGGCAGGCCCTGCTCGATGTTGGGGACGCCCCGGCCGTTGTCGACGTGCCCGGCGACGACGCAGCTGTCCCAGTACGGTTGCAGGGCCTGCGGGCCGTAGCCGACGGCGATGGTGGTGCCGGAGACGCCGGTGGGCCGGCCGAAGTGGCGGTACCCGTTGTGGTCGGCGTAGACGGTGGGCAGGCCGAGGGCGGGACCGTAGTGGGCCAGGGCGCCGGCCTCGCCGTAGTTGACGGCGAGCAGGGTGGCGCCGGGGTGCCGGCGTTCCACCGCGGCCACGTCCCGGGCGAGCCGCTCCCAGCCGATGGAGTCGGCGTTGAAGGGGTTGACCGCGGTCAGGTGCCGGTAGACGGACACCGGCAGCAGCGGCGGCCCCAGCGCGAGGGTGACCGCCGCGGCGGCCGCGGCGGAGGCGGCGAACCACCGCCGCCCGGTCGGCCAGCGGTCGGCCAGCCGGACGGCCCCGGCGCCGAGCAGCAGCGGGTACCAGCCCATGGGGTAGTAGAAGTTGCCGCCGGAGACCACCACGATCGCCAGGGTCACCGCGTACCCGACGGCCAGCAGCCGGTAGCGGGCGTCCCGCCAGGTCAGCCGCCAGCCCACCACCCACAGCCAGCTGAGCGCGGTGGCGGCCTCCAGTTGCAGCGGCAGGGCGGTGAACCGCTTGGCCCAGGTGGACAGGTGGCCGGCCATCGTGAACTGCGGCCAGCCGTGCGCGGCCTGCCAGACCAGGTCCGGCGAGGCGATGACGAGGGCCAGCAGCACGGACAGCCAGACGGCGGGCTCGCGCAGCAGCCGGGCGCGGCCGGTGAGCGGCGCGGCGACCAGCAGCGACAGCGGCACCATCACGATGGTGTCGTTGTTGAGCATCCCGAGGCCCAGCACGGCGCCGAAGCCGTACCAGAGCCGGCGGTCGCCGGTGCGCAGGAACCGCAGCACCAGCCAGATCGCCGCCGACCAGAAGAACAGGCCGGAGGTGGCGGTGGTGAACAGGTGCCCCTCGACGAGCACCAGCACCGAGGCCGAGACGGCGATCGCGGCGATCTGCTGGGCCCGGTGCGAGCGCTCCTCGTCCGCCCCGGCCAGCTCCCTGGCGCACAGCACCGACATCAGCGCGGTGCCGACCGCGAACAGCATCGGCGCGATGCGCACGACCCGCACCGAGTCGCCGCCGAGCCAGGTCTCGGCGGCGACGATCAGCGGCACCAGGGGCGGCTGGTCGTCGTAGCCGGCGGCCAGGTGGCGCGCGGAGGCGAGCCAGTACAGCTCGTCGCGGAAGTAGCCGTACCGGCCGGCGGTGGCCAGCAGGACGGCGCAGGCGCACAGCAGCGGCGCCAGCACCCGCCGCCACGGGATCCCGGGCAGCGCGGGCGGCCCGGCCGGCCGGCGGCGCAGGTGGGCGCGGACGGCGACCGCGGTGTACAGCGCGCCGACGATCCAGCCGAGGTCGACCGCCCACATGACGCCGTCGGCGCCGTGCCGCACCCGCAGCAGGTACGACAGCGGCAGGCGCACGGCGACGAACGACACCAGGGTGCACACCAGCGGCACGACGGTGCGGCCGGCGCCGTTGAGCGCGCCGTGCACGACGGCCGTGACGGCGTACAGGGCGAAGCACGGGTAGGTGACCAGGACGTAGCGTTCCACCAGCTCCCGGGTGACGGGATCGGTGGTGGCGGCCGCGGCGATCACGGGGCGCAGCAGGACGACGGCGAGGCTGACGGCGAGCGCCAGCGCCAGCGTGAAGGGCAGCGCCCGGCGGACGGCGCGGCGGACCCGGTCGGGCCGTCCGGCGCCGAGGTTCTGGGCGACGAAGACGGTGAGCGCGCCGGACAGGTCGAGGAACGCGGTGGCGGCGAAGAACTCCAGCCGGCCCACGACGGTGACCGCCGCGAGCAGCGACGGGCCGAGCGGGGCGACGATCCGGATCAGCGCCACGATGCCCAGCGCGATCAGCAACTGCTGGGCGGCCCCGGGCAGGCCCAGGCGCAGCCCGGCCACCGCCTCGGCCCGCACGCCCGCCCGGCCGAGCGAGCGGCGCGGGGACAGCCCGCCCCGGCGGCGGAGCAGCAGCAGCCCGGTGACGGCGGTGCCGGTGGCGGCGGTGACCGTCGCGAGGCCCGCGCCGGCCACCCCCAGCTGGAGCACCACGACGTAGAACCAGGCCAGGACGGCGTTGGCCAGGCTGCTGCCGATCATCAGCCGCATCTGGGCGCGGGAGTCGCCCAGGCCGCGCAGCAGCGCGAAGACGGCGGAGACCGCGAACACGGACGGGAAGCCGTAGCCGAGCGTCGACAGCAGCACCCCGGCGTCGTGCAGGACCGCGCCGCGCGCCCCGGTCAGCCGCAGCAGGGTGTCGCCGGCGCCCTGGACCACCAGGAAGCACAGCGCCGCCCACACCGCCGTGGCCAGCGCCAGGGCGGTGGCGGCGGTCGCGGGGCCGCGCCGGGAGCGCTCGCCGGTGAAGCGCGCGAGGCGGATGGCGAAGCCGGTGGTCAGGCCCAGGAAGACGCCGTCCGCGAGGAGGTAGACCGGCTGGACGACACCGGCGGCGGCCAGGGCGTCGACGCCGACCCAGTGGCCGAGGACGGCGCCGTCGGCGAGCAGGTAGGTCTGCTGGAGGAGGTTGGACAGGGTGAGGGGCAGGGCGAAGCCGAGGACGGCGCGCAGCACGGGGCCGCGGGTGAGGTCCGGGCGGCCCCGGCCGGTCCCCCCGGCCGGAGGGGCGGCGTGGGCGTCGGCGTCGGTGTCGCCGTCGGCCCCGGCCGGAGGGGCCTGCGCGGTGCGGGCGCCGCCCGGGGGCGCGGTGCCCCCGGGCGGCCCGGTGCGGGTCATCTCGCTCATCCGGGCAGGCCGTCGCTGCCGCTGGTGCCGCTGGTGCCGCTGCCGGTGCCGTGGCCGCGCTCCTCGGCGATCTTGGCCTGGGCGGCGACCGTGCGGTCCACCAGCAGGTCGCTGCTCTGCATCTCGACGCCCAGGACCGAGGCGACGGTGGCCACCAGCGACATGCCGGTGATCGAGTCGACGCCGAGGTCGAAGAGGTCGGCGTCGACGTCGATGCTGGTGAACCCGAAGACGTGGGCCCAGCAGCGGGCGATCGTCAGCTCGGTGTCGGTGTACCGGCCGTCGGGGCGGCCGGTCAGCTCGACGGGCAGTTCCTCGATCTCCTTGCGGACCTGCCCGGCGGTCCGCTCGCGGTGCGCGGCGCGGCGGCGCGACGCCTCCGCCAGCTTGCCGGCGATCGTCGGTTCGAGGGCGATGTGGTAGCCCGGGAGGGCGTCCGCGTAGTCGCCCTCGTAGTGCAGTTCGCCGCCGAACACCCGGGCCCGGTCCGAACGCAGGCCGGTGTCCGCGATCGAGAGGCCGAGCGCGGTGGGCAGCGCCTTGAAGGTGGTGTCGACGTTGGCGTGGCTGCGGACGGCCATGCCGGTCTCCTTCCACGACACCCAGTCGAAGGTGATGACGTGGCAGTCGGGGTCGGTCTCCGACTCCGCCAGGGTGTCCAGGAACTGGTTGGCGGAGGCGTAGTCCGCCTGCCCGATGGCGGGGAACACGGCCGCGACGGAGGAGAAGTGGACGACGAAGTCCGGCCGGTCCCCGCGGGTCAGCAGGTCGAGGACGAACGCGCCGTGGACCTTGGGCCGCACCACCGACTCGAAGTCCGCCAGCGAGCGCTGGGTGATCACCTCCCCGCCGGGTATGCCCGCCGCGTGCACGATGCCGTCGATCCGGCCGAAGCGCTCCCGGACGGTGGCCACGGCCGCCGCCAGCGCCGAGGGGTCGCCCGCGTCGGCGGCCAGCACCAGCACCTCCGCCCCCAGGTCGCGCAGCTCCCGCAGCGCGGCCCGCAGCCGGGCCCCGGGCGAGTCGCCGTCGCCGGCCGGGTCCCCGTCCGCCTCGGCGCCGGCGGCACCGGAGCGGCTGAGCAGCACGAGGTTGATGCCGGGCCGGGCGGCCGCGAACTCGCGGCACAGGGCCAGGCCCAAACCGGCGGTGCCGCCGGTGACCAGGTAGGTGCCGCCGGGCTTGAGGTACTCGCCGCGGTCGGCGATCTCGGCGTCCGGCAGTTCGGCGAACGTCTCGTGCAGGCGGGCGCCCCCGCGCAGCGCGACGACGGCGGCCTCCGCGCCCAGGACCTCGTCGAGGACCGTGCGGGCGGGCGTGGCGCCGTCGGTGTCGACGACGGAGACGGTGAGGTAGGGGTACTCGCGGCTCACGCTCTTGGCCATGCCGGTCAGCGTGGAGTTCTCCACGACGACGCCGGGCTCGGCGCGGCGGGAGGCCAGCGCGGTGCGGGTGAGGACGGCCAGGTGGAGCTGGGCGCCCTCGCTGATCAGGGCCTTGGAGAGCCGGAAGAGGCCGTAGAGGTTCTTCTCCAGCCGGGCGTCGAGGGTGGCGACGTCCCGCGCCCGGTCGGCCTCGAAGCCGAGGGCGTGGACGAGGTGGGTGACGCCCTCGTCGACGGCGCGCAGGGCCAGGTCCTCGTAGAAGGCGTCGGCGTCCGGGCCGGTCAGGGCGTCGGGCAGGCGCACGAACTGCTCGTCCGTCAGCCCGGCCTCGCGCAGCAGCCCTTCGGCGCCGGTGGAGCCGTCGACCAGGGCGAGCACCCGCGCCCCGGGCTCGGCGGCGGGGGCCGGGCCGGCCGCGGGCCGGAAGACCACCTGGTGGGTGGCGGGCCCGGCGGACGCGGGCGCGCCGAGCGCGAGGGCCTCCCGCCAGTCGGTGGGGAAGTCGATCCAGGCGCGGCGCTCGTCGAACTGGTAGGGCGGGAGGTCGACCGGGCGCACGGCCGGACCGGCGTCCGGTGCCAGCTCGGCCCCGGCGACCCAGGCGGCGGCCCGGGCGTCGGCGTCCGGATCGGCCGCCCCGGCCGGGTCGGTCGCCCAGAACGCCCAGTCCGGGTGGCTGGAGCGGAACGGCGCGGCGTCCACCAGCCGGTTCGCGGCCAGCGCCGCCAACCGGGAGCGCAGCTCGTCGAGGTCGGTGACGACCAGGGCGAGCCGGTGGCGGTGCCCGGCCCGGGAGCGGCGGACGCCGGCGCACAGCTCCGCGAGGCCCACCCCGTCGAACAGGCCGCGCTCGAACCAGTCCGCGTAGGCGCGCAGCAGCAGCCGCAGCGACTCCTCGCTGTGCGCGCTGAGCGTGAACAACTGCGGCGCGGACCCGCCGGCGGCGGGCGCCGGGGCCGGCGCGGCGTACTCCTCCAGCACCACGTGGCAGTTGGTGCCGCCGAGCCCGAACGCGCTGACGCCGCACCGCAGCGGGCCGTGCTCGCTGCGCCACGGCTCGGCGGCGGTGGGCACCCGCACCGGCGAGTCGTCGAAGTCGATCCGGGTGTTGGGCCGCTCGAAGCCCGCCAGCGGCGGCAGTTCGCGGTGGCGCAGGACCAGCGCCGCCTTGATCAGGCCCATCACGCCGGAGCCCTCGAAGAGGTGCCCGATGTTGGCCTTGACCGTGCCCACCGCGCAGAACCCGCGGTCCCCGGTGTGCGGGGCGAACGCCCGCCGCAGGCCCTCGATCTCGATCGGGTCCCCCAACGTCGTGGCGGTGCCGTGCAGTTCGACGTAGCCGATGCTGCGCGGGTCGACCCCGGCGTTCGCCCAGGCGGTGTTCAGCAGGTCCGCCTGCGAGGCGGAGTCGGGCGTGGTGACCCCGCCGGCGACGCCGTCGTGGTTGACGGCGCTGCCCTTGATGACGGCGTACACCCGGTCGCCGTCGGCGAGGGCCCGGTCCAGGCGCTTGAGGACGACGGCGCCCGAGCCCTCGCCGTAGCCCGTCCCGTCGGCGCGCTCGTCCAGGGTGCGGGTGCGGCCGTCGGACGACTCGATGCCGATCCGGGTGTCCGGGTGGTCGATCGGCGCGCTGACGATCCGCGCCCCGGCGACCACCGCGGTGTCGCAGTCGCCCAGCAGCAGCGCGTTCTTGGCCTGGTGGACGGCCACCAGCGAGGCGGAGCAGGCGCTGTCCACCACCATGCTCGGGCCGCGCAGGTCCAGCAGGTGCGAGAGCCGGTTGGCCATCATGGTGGGCACGTTCCCGGTGAGCGCCGGCTGGATCAGCGACCGGTCGATCTTCGACAGGTACTCCAGGTACGCCGAGCCCGGGTTGACCGCGAAGCCGACGAAGACGCCGGTGCGGCTGCCGCGCAGCCGGGACGCCTGGTAGCCCGCGTCCTCCAGCGCCAGGTACATGGCGCGCACGGCGTGCCGCAGGTGCGGTTCGGTGGTCGCCGCCTGCTTCGGCGTCATCCCGAAGAACTCGGCGTCGAAGTGCTCCGGGTGCTCCAGGTAGGCGCCGTCGCGGTAGGCGATGGTGGCGTCCGCCGGGGAGCGCACGGTGGTGTCCATGACGTAGCGCAGGTAGTCCTCGATGCTCCGGGCCCGGTGCTCGGGGAAGCGGCCGGTGAGGTTCCTCCCCCCGGCGACGAGGTCCCAGAATCCGGGGACGTCCCGGACCCCGGGTACTTCCACCGACATGCCGACGATTGCGATGTCCGAGCTCAAGGTCTTCTCCTTCGGGGGCGGGCAGGCGGACGCGGCGCGGCGCGGCGCCGTCAGGCGATGGCGGGCAGCAGGGAGGTCAGCGTGGTGCCGTTGGCCTCGTCGAACCGGGTGACCCCGACGGCCCGCAGCGCGCGCACGGTGCGCACCCACTCCACCGGGGCGGTGATCTGCGCGGCCAGCAGCGCGGCGGCGCGGGCCGGGTCGAAGGGCGCCGCCGTGACGCCGGAGAACACCGGCACGGCCGGAGCCCGGAACTCCGCGCCCGCCAGGGCCGCCGTGAACGCCCGGGCCGCGGGCGCCATCAGCGGGGTGTGGAAGGGCCCGCTGACCGGCAGCGGGACCACCGCCCGGGCGCCCGCCCCCCGCAGCGCGGTGGCGGCCCCGGCCATCTCCTCCCGGTCGCCGGCGACGACGGTCTGCCGGTCGGAGTTCCGGTTGGCCACGTAGACGTTGCGCACCCGCGCCCGGCGCAGCACCGCCGCCACCTCGTCGGCGCCGATCCCCGCCACGGCCGCCATCGCCCCGCCGCGCACCGCGGCCATCGCCTCCGCCCGCGCCCGCACCAGGCGCAGGGCGTCCAGCAGGTCGAGGCAGCCGGCCGCGACCAGGGCGTTGTACTCGCCCAGGCTGTGGCCCGCGTAGTAGGCGACGGGCTCGGCCCCGTCGCCCTCCTGCGCCCGGCGCCGCCGGGCGTCGAGGGCGTTGACGAGGAGGACGGCGGGCTGCGCGTAGCGGGTGTCGCCCAGCCGTCCCTCCGGGTCGTGCAGGCACAGCTCCCGGACCGAGTAGCCGAGCACCGCGTCGGCCGCCTCGACCTCCTCCGGGAACAGGTCGAACAGTTCGGCGCCCATGCCGCGGCGTTGGACGCCCTGGCCGGGGAAAACGAGGCAGCGCACGGCGCGCCCTCCCTGAGTGTCGTGGTGTGAAGGTTCCGCGCCGCGCGGCGGCGCCCCGCCCGCGGGCGGTCAGAGCGAGGTGAAGCGCGCGGCCGAGCCGCTCTCGCGCAGCCGCGCGCGGGTCAGCGCGGCCGCGGAAGCGCCGGGGCCGAGGTCCAGGACCAGCTCCGGGTCCAGTTCCGCCATCGCGGCGTCGACGACCGCCGGCCAGTCGAAGGGGCGGCACATCTGCTGCTCGGCCACCTCGTACAGCACGTGGGGCGAGGAGCGCAGGTCGGCGGGCGTGCCGGTGCCGTAGACCGGCACGGTCAGCTCGTCGCCCTTGACGGGCTGCCAGTGGCGGTCGACGTCGCGGCCGATCAGCGGCATGGCGGGGGCCAGCACCGGGCTGTGGAAGGGCGCGGTGGCGCCCAGGTAGCTCCAGCGGGTGCCGGGCCGTTCGAACAGCCCGCCCTCGGCGAGCCGCAGCCGCATCAGCGCCTCGGCGCCGCCGGTGAGGACGTGGAAGGTGGGCGAGTTGACCAGGCCGATCCCGGCGCTCCCGCCCGGGCCGTCGCCGCTGCGCGAGATCGCCTCGTCGAGCGCCTCGCGCTGCGGGCCCACGACGGCGGCCATCGCCCCCGGCACGCCGGCCGCCGGCCCCAACTCGGCGTGCCGGCGCAGCAGTTCCGGATCCGGCTGCCGGGCCGCCGGAGCGACCTGGTGGCAGCGCAGCAGCGCCACGGTGACCTGGGCGACCGAGCGGCCCGCGGCCGCCGCGTACTCCCGGCGCCCTTCGACGGGCAGGGCCGCGAACATCGCCGCGTAGCTGCCCAGGCTGTGTCCGACCGCACCCACCGGTCGCAGTCCCCCCGCCCGGGCCAGCGGATTGCCGGGGCCGGGCTGCAGGACGCACAACTGGTAGAGGTGCAGCAGCACGCCCTCGGCCACCGAGCCGCCCGCGGCGGGCACCGGACGCTCGCCGGGGTCGGCCAGCCAGTCGCGCACCGGCAGCCCGCCGGGCAGGAAACGGGCGCACTCCTCGCGCCCCACGATCTCCAGCGCCGCCTCGACGCCGGCGAGGGCCGCGGCGAAGAAACGGGAATTGTGCTGCTGTCGGAACAGTTCGCGGAGCCTGCCCGTCAGCGGACCCCCGGGATCACCCAGCCCGCCGAAATGAAGTAACACCCGCACAGGTACGTCCTCACCGGTAGTAGGAGCGCGCCGCCCGGAGCGGCGCCCGCACCGCGGCCCGCCGGACGGCTGCGAATCCTGCCCGCGGCTGGTGGAAGTCCTGACCGGCCACTCGGGCAAGCAATATGCAACCGCCCGTGATTGCCGGTCAAAGCCCGATGAAACTTACATTCGGGCCCGTCCCGCCGGGCCGAGCGGTGTGCCCCCGGACGACTCGGGGCTCCTTGACGGTGTCCGCCCCTGAGGCCAAGATTCCCCACAGCCGCCTGTCTTCGTCCGCCATTGCCGTCGGGCGCTGAAACGGAGGACTGCCCCTGACCTGCACGTGTGAGGGAAGGAAAAACGGTGGCGCTCACCGACCGCGCGATCCGGATCCCGGACGCCGAACGGATCCGCAACCAGGATCCGAACAACCACCTGCATTGCCGGAAATCGCAACTCCTGGCCCACGTCGCGGCCAGGACCCCGTGGTCCGACCTCCTGATGTACCGGGCGCTGGGCTCGACCGCGGCCGTTTACCGCCACTGCCACCTGCGCGGAAAGGACCGCTGGGCGTTCGAGGCGCCCTATGTCACCGACGGCGATCTGCGCCTGCTCGGGTTCGAACTGCTCTCCGCCGGCACGGTGGACATCGACCGCTTCGAATCCGACCTGCCCGGGATCCTCGCCGTGGGACAACCGGTGTTCTTCTACGCGCCCCGGCACCATTTCCCGCACTGGGTGGAGTTCATGCAGCGGGTCGGCACCGTCCCCGAGGAGCGCCGGCTGCCGCACTCCTTCCTGGTGTGCGGGGCGGACGACACCGGGGTGGTGGTGCTCGACAACACCGCCGACGACCACGAGTACTTCCCGCTCGCGGTGGGCTGGGACGTGCTGCGCGAGGGGTACGCCCGGGAGCCGGAGCGCTGGTTCGTCGACTGCTCCACCGTGGTGCCCGGGACCGGGCCCGACCTGGACGGGTTCGAGTCCGCGTACCGCGCCTTCCTGGCCCGGTTCCGCGACGGCTTCCAGATCTACGACCTGATCGGCGAGAACCTGGCCGCCGAACGCGGCTCGGTCGACGCCGTGTACCGGGCGCCCGGCGTCAACAGCATCGCCCTGCTGGCCGGTTCGCGCACCCTGTTCCGCCGGTTCCTGGAGCTCACCCGGCACGGCGAACCGGTCCGGGCCGCGTACGCGGACGTCGCGCGGCTGGCCACCACGCTCTCGGAGCAGATCAACGCCTTCCACGCCGGGACGCCCACGCTGTCCGCGGACCGGATCCGCGCCGCCCTGGCCGAGTTGAGGACGCGCGAGCAGCGCGCGGCGGCGCTGCTCACCGACGAGGCGGCCCGGCTGCCGCGCATCCTGCCCACCGACCCCGACGGCCGCTGACCCCCGCCCGCGGGCGCGGGCCGACCGCCGTTCCCCGGCCGGACCGCGGTCCGACCGGCCGGGCCCGACCGGGCCCGGCACCCGCTACCCCGTGGAGGAGTCCGTGCCCTTACTCGCCGATGCCGTCGCCGACCGGCCCACCCTCGCCGACGTGGCCCTGCGCGCCGGAGTGTCGACCGCCACCGTGTCCCGGGTCCTCACCGGCTCGGCCCGGGTGAGCGAAGGCACCAACCGCCTGGTCCAGCAGGCCATCTCGGAACTCGGGTACGTGCGCCGCCGAGCGCCCTGGACGCACCGGCCGACCGGCGGATCGGTCGCCGCGATCGTCACCGAGTCCAGCGAGCGGTTCTTCTCCGACCCGTTCTTCGCCCGCCTGCTGCACGGCGCCTCGCGGGCCCTCGTCCCGGTCGGCTACCAACTGGCGTTCGTCGCGGTCCGCGACCGCAGCGAGTACGCGGCGGCGGCCCGCTTCGTGCGCCGCGGGGTCGACGGGGTGCTGCTGGTCTCCTCGCACGGCCCGGACCCGCTGATGCCCCTGCTGGACACGGCGGGCGTGCCCACCGTGCTGTGCGGCCGCCCGCTGGCCGAACACGGCGCGCCGTACGTGGACACCGACAACTACGGCGGCGCGCAGGCCGCCGTGCACCACCTGCTCGCGGCGGGCCGCCAGCGCCTCGGCACCATCGCGGGGCCGAGCGACATGGCCGCGAGCCAGGACCGGCTCAGGGGTTTCACCGAGACCCTGGCGGCCACCGGCCTGGAGCCCGTCGCCGAACTCGGGGACTTCTCCCTCGAATCCGGCGAACGCGCCATGACCAGGCTGCTCCGGCGCCGGCCCGACCTCGACGCGGTCTTCGTCGCCTCCGACCTGATGGCGGCCGGGGCCCTGCGCGCGCTGCGCCGGGCCGGGCGCCGGGTGCCCGACGACGTCGCGGTCATCGGCTTCGACGACGACCCGGTGGCCCAGCACACCCACCCCCCGCTCAGCACGGTCCGCCAGCCCGTGGAGGAGCAGGGGGCGACGATGGCCCGCCACGTGCTCGCGCTGATCGGGAACGGCACGGAACCGGGCCGCAGCACCCTGCTGCCCACCACCCTGGTCCGCCGCGAGTCGGCCTGAGCCGGCCCGGGCCGGCGGGCCGCCGCCGGTCAGCCGGCCGGGACGAGGGTGTTCTCGTTGGTGCGGCCGAGGGCGAAGTCGTCGATGTTGCGGGCGGTGGCGTCGATGATCTGGCCCACGGCGGTGCGGGTGAAGTACGCCTGGTGGGAGGTGACCAGGACCTGGGGGAAGCTGATCAGGCGGGCGAGGACGTCGTCGGTGATGCCCTGGGCGGAGCGGTCGGTGAAGAAGACGTCGGCCTCCTCCTCGTAGACGTCCAGGCCGACGCCGGCCAGCCGCCCGGCCCGCAGGGTCTCGACCAGGGCGCTGGCGTCGATCAGGCCGCCGCGGGAGGAGTTGACCAGGATCGCGTCGTCCTTCATCAGGGCGAGCGCGGCGCGGTCGATGACGTGGTGGGTGGAGTCGAGCAGCGGGACGTGCAGGGAGACCAGGTCGCTGTCGGCGAGCAGTTCGTCCTTGCCGACGTAGCGCATGCCCAGGGCCTCGCACTCGGGATTGGGGGCGACGTCCCAGCCGAGCAGGGTGGTGCCGAAGCCGGCGGCGATCCGGGCGAAGCACTCGCCGATCTTGCCGGTGCCGAGGACGCCGACGGTCAGGCCGTGGATGTCGCGGCCCATCAGGCCGTCGAGGCGGAAGTCGAACTCGCGGGAGCGGTTGACCGAGCGGATCAGCCGGCGGTTGACGGCGAGGGCCAGCGTCCAGGCGTGTTCGGCGACGGAGTAGGGCGAGTAGTAGGAGACCCGGGCCACGGTCAGCCCGAGCTTCGCGGCGGCGTTCAGGTCGATGTTGTTGAAGCCGGTGGAGCGCTGGGCGATCAGCTGGGTGCCGCCCTCGGCCAGGAGGGTGAGGACTTCCGAGTCCAGGGCGTCGTTGACGCTGCTGGAGACGACCGGGAAGCCGGCGGCGAGCGGGGCGGTGTCGGCGGTGAGGAAGACGTCCAGCATGCGCAGCTGGTGCCGCTCCATGGCGGCGTCGAGCAGCGGGCGCTCGTCGGACTGGACGCCGTACGCGAGGATCTCCATGCGGCGAGGCTATCGCCGGGCGCCGGACGGCGGGGGCATGACGCGCCCCCCGGGCGTGGTCCGGTCGCCACGGGGGGACGCCCGGGTCTTCGGTGCCTCGGGGGGCGGGGAGGTGCGCGGGGCGACCGGCCGTCAGATGACGGTCTCGGCCTCCCGGTAGCGCTCCGCCGGAACGGTCTTCAGCTCGGCCACGGCCTCGCCCAGCGGGACCAGCTTGATCTCGGTGCCCTGCAGGGCCGTGATGTGGCCGAAGGCGCCCTTGTGGGCGGCCTCCACCGCGTGCCAGCCGAAGCGGGTGGCCAGGACGCGGTCGTAGGCGGTCGGGGTGCCGCCGCGCTGGGTGTGGCCGAGGATGACCGGGCGGGCCTCCTTGCCGAGGCGGTGCTCCAGCTCGCGGGAGAGCTGGGTGGCGATGCCGGTGAACCGCTCGTGGCCGTACATGTCCTTGGTGCCCTCCTCCCACGGCATGGTGCCGGGCTCGGGCTTCGCGCCCTCGGCGCAGACCACGATCGCGAACTTCTTCTGCCGGTCGAAGCGCTCGCGCACGACCTCGGTCAGCTTGTCGATGTGGAACGGGCGCTCCGGCACGATGATGGCGTGCGCACCGGCCGCCATGCCCGCGTTCAGCGCGATCCAGCCGGTGTGCCGGCCCATCACCTCGACGACCATGACCCGCTGGTGCGACTCGGCGGTCGTCTTCAGCCGGTCCAGCGCCTCGGTGGCCACCGAGACGGCGGTGTCGAAGCCGAAGGTGACGTCGGTGCAGGCGATGTCGTTGTCGATGGTCTTCGGCACGCCGACGACCGGCAGGCCCGCGTCGCTCATCAGCTTCGCGGCCTTCAGGGTGCCCTCGCCGCCGATCGGGATCACCGCGTCGATGCCCAGGTCCGCACAGTGCTGCTTGGCGCGCTCCACGCCGTCCCGCAGGTGGCTGGGCTGCACCCGGGAGGAACCCAGGATCGTGCCGCCCTGGGCGAGGATCCCGCTCACCGAGTCGAGCGTCAGCGGACGGTGCACGCCCTCCAGAAGACCGCGCCAGCCGTCCTCGAAGCCGATGATCTCGTCGCCGTGGTCGACCACCCCCCGGTGGACCACGGAACGGATGACGGCGTTCAGGCCGGGGCAGTCACCGCCGCTGGTCAGGACACCAATACGCATTGCTTTGCCAACTCCCGAGCAGGATCGGACGGCCGGACTGGTGGGTGGGAATCGGACGAAACGCCCGAAACTGACCTGCTGCACAGCATACGGTTCCTGCGTCCGGCCGAGCCGAAACCGACGCGGGGGCGGCTTCCTCGACGCACCACGCGTAACTGCGACCCGACCGCCGAGGAGGGTGTTGCGCCCGGGCTCTCCTATTCTCCTACGAACTCGCCCCGCGACGGGAAGGCTGACCACATGGCGGTCAGCCGTCCACCGTCGTGACCTCGGATGACGTGCGGATGAACGCGAGCCGAGGCGGTGCGGGCCCGCTACGCGGGACGGGCCGCGGCGATCCGCTCCGCCCGCAGCGCGTCGTACCAGGTGGTGTCGGCCGGCGGCAGCGCGTTCACGTCCAGCGCCAGCTTGATCAGCAGGTCGGCGACGGCGGGGTTGCGGGCCATCACCGGGCCGTGCAGGTAGGTGCCGAACACGGTCTCGCGCCAGGCGCCCTCGGTGCCGTCGCCGGTGCCGTTGCCCCGGCCGACCTGCACGGTGGCGAACGGGCTGACGCCCTCGCCGAGGTGGGTGACGCCCTGGTGGTTCTCGAAGCCGGTCAGCTGCGGCAGGTTCAGCTGCGGGTTCACGTCCGCCAGCACGTCGCCGACGCAGCGCGCGCCCTCGCCGCGGACGGTCCACACGTCCAGCAGGCCCAGGCCCGGCTCGCGCTCGCCCAGGTCGTTGATGAACTCGTGGCCGAGGATCTGGAAGCCCGCGCAGACCGAGAAGATGATCGCGCCGTTCTCGGCCGCCCGGACCAGCCCGCCGTCGTTGCGCAGCCGCTCCGCCGCGAGGCGCTGCGGACGGTCCTCGCCGCCGCCGATCAGGTAGATGTCACCGCTGGTCGGCACCGACTGGTCCGAGCGCACGTCGATCCGCTGCACCCCGAGGCCGCGCTGCCGCGCCCGCCGCTCCACCACCAGCGCGTTGCCGCGGTCGCCGTACGTCGACAGCAGGTCCGGGTAGACCCAGACCACCCGCAGGCTGCTCTCGCTCATCCTCGAAGACCTCCCGAACTGCTGCTGGGGCGCGGGCTGCTGCGGAGCGTCCCCGCCGTACTGCTGCTGGTGCTGCTGCGGGTCGCCGTACGCCTGCTGCTGGTGCTGCTGGTGCGGCTGCTCGTACTGGCCGTACTGCTGCTGCTGCCCGTACTGCTGCTGGTGCTGCGGGTCGCCGTACTGCTGCTGGTCGTACTGCTGCCCGGGGTAGGGCTGCTGCTGTCCGTAGCCGCCCTGGTCGCCGAACTGCGGCTGCTGCCCGTAGTACTGGTCGCTCATCAGGCCACCACGGCCTTGCGCAGCTGCTGGAAGGCGGTGTAGTTGGCGATGGCCTCGATCCGGCCCGCCGGGGCTGCGTCCACCGCCTGGGCGAGCGAGTCGACCACCTGGAACTGCAGGTTGGCGACCTCCAGGCGGACCGCGAGGTCCAGCTTGCGCTGGCCCATCACGAAGATCGGGTGCCCGGACAGTCGCTCGTAGTCGACGTCCCACAGCCAGGAGGTGTCGGTGCCGTCGGCGTCCATCGCGTTCACCGACAGGACCACCGGCGCGGGCGGGCCGTCGATCAGCGAGAAGGTCTCCAGCCAGCCGGCCGGGTTCTTCGCCAGCAGCAGCCGGACGTCCCGGCCGCGGTACTGCACCACGTCGTAGCGGCCCGCCACCGCGGCCACCGACTGCATCCGCTGCAGCGCGACCTGCGGGGCCACCCCGAAGACCGCCGCGACGGCGGCCGAGCTGGTGGCGTTCGCCAGGTTGGCGCGGCCCGGCAGCTGGAGCTGGATCGGCCAGGCCCCGCGGTGCGGGTCGATCACGTGGGTGCCCTGGAGCGCCCAGTGCGGGTTCGGACGGCGGAAGCCGCACTCGCCGCAGAACCAGTCGTCACCGGGACGCTGCATCACGCCGCCGCAGGCCGGGCACGACCAGGCGTCCTCCTTCCACGCCTGCCCGGCGGCCACCCAGACCACCTTCTTGCAGGACGAGGCGGCCCAGGTCACCAGCGGGTCGTCCGCGTTGGCGATGATCACCGCGTCGGTGTCCTTGAGGCCCTCGCGCCACTTCTCGGCCATCATCCGGGTCTCCGCCGCGCGGTCCAGCTGGTCGCGGGAGAGGTTCAGCAGCGCTATGGCCTTCGGCCGGGTGTCCCGGGCGACCATCGGCAGGTACTTCTCGTCCACCTCGATCACGCCGAAGCGGGCGCTGGTGCTGTTGGCCAGCGCGCCCGTGATGCCGGCCGGCATGTTCGCGCCCAGCGCGTTGGAGACCACCGGGCCCGCCGCCCGCAGCGCCTCGGCGATCAGCCGGGTGGTGGTGGTCTTGCCGTTGGTGGCGCTGACCAGGACCACGTCCAGGTGCTCGGTGAGGGTCGCCAGCAGGTCCGGGTCGAGCTTGAGCGCGACCTTGCCGCCGATCACCGAGCCGCTGCCTCGGCCCGCCTTCTGGGACAGCGCGGCGGCCATCTTGCCCGCCGTCACGGCGATCTTCGCGCGGGCGGGCAGCGAGGCGTCGCGCGGGGCTTCCGAATCGGTGCCTGGCATGCTCAGGGGTTCCTCCTTGCTGCGGCACCGCCCTGGCCGTTCGACGACCCACGGGCGGCGGGGACGGGGCCAGCCTACCGACTCCCGCCCGCACACTTGAGCAGGGGCGACAACCTGCTGCGCGAGCTCAGCCCTTCGGCAGAGGAGGAGCACCGACAGGGGCTCGGGGAACGGCGAGCCCCGGTCTGCTGACGGTTCACTGCCGGAGCGCCCATCGGCTTCGGGTTCCTGTCACTGCACGCAGCAGCACGAACCTCCGATGGGCTCCGACCGTCAGCAGCACGGACTCGCCGTTCCCCGAGCCCCTGACGGGGCCGATGCGCAGCACGGACTCGCCGTTCCCCGAGCCCCTGAGGCGGCTCCCTAGCGGGTCGGCCAGGGGGCCGGGAGCTTCTCGGTGGCTTCGGCCAGGTGGGCGGTGATGACCAGGGTGCCGTCCTCGACCTGGTAGTCGAGGGGGGCGGAGAGGCGCCGCATGGTGGAGATCAGGCCGGTGTTGGCGGAGGTGGTGACGGCGTAGACGGTGCGCACGCCGGCCTCCAGGGCGAGGGCGGCCATCCGGCGGACCAGGTCGACGCCCAGGCCGCGGCGCTGCCAGGCGTCCTCGACCAGCAGGGCGATCTCGGCGCCCTCGTCGTCCCACATCAGGTGGGCGAGGGCGACCAGGCGGCCGTCGGCGGTCTCGACGGCGAGGGTCTGGCCGTGCCGGGGGTCGAGCAGGTGGTCGAGGTAGCGGTCGGCGTCCTTGACCGGGCCGTGGTAGCGGCGGCGCAGCGACTCCGCGGAGCAGCGGGCGTGCATGGCGAGGGCGGCGGGCTTGTCCTCGGGGGTGGCGCGGCGGACGGTGAGCTCGTCGTCCGGGTGGTCGATCCGGGCGGCGACGGCCGGGACGCGCGGGCCGAGGACGGTGTCGAGCTCGACCAGCGCGCGGGCGCGGGCGAACTCGGTCGGGGTGAAGGGCAGGTGGGGCCGGGAGAGTTCGAGCAGGTCGCCGCCCGGGAGGGGCAGTCGCATCAGGTGTCCTTCCAGGCCGGCCGGGGTGCTGTCGCCGCGGCCGGGGTACTGCCGGATGGTCGCGCGTCCGAACAACTGGCGCAGGGCGACCGGGAGTTCGGCGGCGTCGAGGGCGGTGCGGGTGGCCAGGGCGAGGACCTGGCGGGGGACGTCGACGAGTTCGTGGGCGTCGGCCCGGTCGGTCCAGATGTCCCAGCCGCCGCCGGCCGCGACGGCGGCGGCGAGGTCGGTGCGGGGGAGCGCCCCGGGGGCGCGGACGATGAACTCGTCGACGGTGCAGTCGGGCAGCGGGTGGGCCTGCATGGAGACGATGTTGACCCGCAGCTCGGCCAGTGCCGTGCACACCCGGGCCAGGCTGCCGGGGGCGTCGGAGACGCTGGTGCGCAGCCGCCACAGGACGGTCGGCTCCTCGGGGGCGCTCACCGCAGGCCCGCCCGGCGGTGCGGCCGGTTCGCCGGGCGGCCCGTGCTGGTGCCGGTGGGCGAGCCAGCCGCGGAACAGCGCGGTGGCGAGCATGGCCGCGGCGGAGGCGACCAGCAGCACCGGTCCGTCGTGGCCGTGCACGACGACGTTGGCGACCAGGTCGGCGGCCGCGACGGCGGCGAAGACCGCCGCGAGCTCGACCGTCTCCTTGCGCCAGCGGTGCCCCCGGCTCCGCCGGTCCTGCCGCTCGTCGGTGACTCTGCTGTGGGTGTACGCCATGTTGTCCATGCCTGCATGGTGGCGCTCCGCTGTTTCGCGATCACGAATCCCCCGTGACCTGACGGTAAATGTCTCCGCGGGCCCCCGTCGGATCGGCGCTGATCCGCTCCCGCGATCAGTTGGACGTACGGCACCGGTCCAGGAGTTCCGTGCCGGCGGACTTCACCTCGGCCAGCAGCAGCCGCAGGTCGGCCTCGGTGGTGGTGGCGTTCAGCAGGCAGGCCCGGAGCATCTCGCGGCCCCGGTACACGGCGCCGGTGACGAAGACCTCGCCGCGCTGCTGGACGGCCACCGGGAGCAGCGAGTTGAGCCGCTGGAGCCCGGCCTCGTCCAGGCCGGCCGGGCGGTGCCGGAAGGCGACGATGGAGGTCTCGACCGGTGCGACCAGCTCCAACTCCGGGTCCTGCTCGATCCATTCGCCCAGCTGCCGGGCCTGCTCGGTGCAGTGCGCGATGTCCCGGGCGACGCCGGAGCGGCCGCGGTGGGCGATGGACGCCCAGACCTTCAGCGAGCGGAACGGGCGGGTCTGCTCGGTGCCGTACTCGGAGAACCAGCCGAGGTCGCCGGCCGCGTCGTCGCGCAGGTAGGAGGGGACCAGGCTGAAGGTGCCGCGCAGCTCCTCGGCGTCGCGGACCAGGGCGCAGCCGCAGTCGACCGGCACGCCCAGCCACTTGTGCGGGTCGAGGGCGAGCGAGTCGGCCCGCTCCATGCCCGCGTAGCGGTGCGCGATCGCCGGGTCGAGGACGCCGAAGGCGCCGTACGCGCCGTCGACGTGGAACCACAGGCCCTCGCGCTCGGCCAGGTCGGCGATCGGTCCGAACGGGTCGACGGCGCCGGTGCCGACGGTGCCCGCGGAGGCGACCACCAGGAAGGGGAGCCGGCCGGCCGCCCGGTCCTCGGCGATCGCGGCCTCCAGCGCGTCCAGGACGAGGTGGCCGTCGGCGTCGGAGGCGACGGTGCGCAGGTGCTTGGAGCCGAGGCCGAGCAGTTCGGCGGCCTTGCGCACGCAGCTGTGCGCCTCGCCGGTGACGTAGCCGACCAGCGGGGGCATCCCGGCCAGGCCGTCCTCGCGGACGTCCCACCCGGCCCGGCGGGCGGCGCGGCCGCGGGCGGCGGCCAGGCAGACGATGGTGGCCATCGAGGTGCCGGAGGTGAGGACGCCGCCGCCGGGCGGGTGCGGGAAGCCGACCAGTTCGGCGATCCAGCGCACCACGGCGCGCTCCAGGTGGACGTCGGCGTGGTCGCCGCCGGCCGAGCTGGGGTTCATCGCGCTGGCGGCCAGGGTGGCGAGCACCCCGGCGGGCTGCGGGGCGGAGTTCACCCAGCCGAAGAAGCGCGGGCTCCCGTTGCCCATCGGGTGCGGCATGATCCGCTGCTCGACGGCCTTCAGCAGCTCCTCCAGCGGGGCGCCGTCCTCGGGCAGCGGGAGGTCGAGCAGGGCGGCCCGCTCCGCCGGGTCCATCGGCTGCCACACCGGGCGGTCGGGCACCGCTTCGAGGTAGTCGGCCACCAGGTCTGCGGCCGTCCGTGCGGCCCCGCGGAAGTCGTCGTTCACAGGGGCATCGTATGCGCAGGTGGGCCCGGTCCGACCGGGCCCACCTGGGGGAACGCAGCCGGGGGTCAGTCCAGGGTGCCGGACAGGCCGCCCGCCGAGCGGCAGTACCCCTGGATCTGCTGGTCGGTGATCTGGGCGCACAGGCGCCCGGCGGCGCCCGCGCTGGTGTCGTTGACGGTGTAGTAGCTGACCAGGCCCTGGGTGCAGGCCTGGCGCTGCCAGGTGTCCTTGGGGGTGGCGCACTGCTGGGCGGCCCAGTCCGGGCGGTCCAGGTTGTACTTCATGATGCGCGAGCCGGCGCCGCGCGAGCAGTCCTGGGCGCCGCCGCTGGCCTGCGCGTTCAGGCACCACTGGAGGGCCTGCGGGAACGCCTCGGGGTGGTTGGCGTAGTCGTGCGAGGAGAGGAAGAAGGTCGGCGCGTAGAAGAAGCAGGCCGACTGGTAGAGCGCGGGCTGCTCGGGGCACGGGTAGAGCGGTTCGGCGGCGAGCTTGTCGGCGGGGAGGTTGGCCTTGGCCTTCTCGTCCTCCTCGTCGGGCGCGAACAGCTGCATGAAGACGCCCTCGGAGCAGGTGATCCGGCGGCTCTGGCTGGGGAACTTGTCGCACAGCGCGCGGGCGGCCGGGATGTCCTGCTTGGTGACGAACATGATGCCGTGGCCGACGCCGTGGATGCACGGGCCGGTGTTGGCCGGCGCGCACAGGGTCAGGATGTCGCTCTGCGGGTCCTTGGAGTTGGCGAGCATCTCCTCGACCGCGCCGTGCAGGTAGCCCGCCGCGCAGGTCTCGTGCGGGAAGGAGATCACCTTCTGGAAGTCCTGGTGGTAGCGCTGCACCGCGGCGTGCCCGAGCTCGTGCGCGATCGGGTGGCAGAACCGCACCGTGTACGGCTTGTCCTTGGAGATCTTGTCGAGGTCGGCGAGGGCGACGCCGGGGTCGGTGGCGTCCATCTCGGCCATCAGCTTGTTGCGCAGCGTCGAGCGGGTCCACACCGCCGGGTCGCCGGTGGGGGAGGGGGAGGGGGACGCGGGGGTGTCGGGCACGGCGCCGGGGCGCTGGCCGCCCGCGTCGGCGGTGGCTGCGGCGGTGGCGGACTTCGGTGTCCAGTCGGTCACCAAGACCGACCCGAGGCCGAGCGCGGCCAGCAGGACGGCGGTGACGACGGCGAACACGCGCGGTTGCATGACGGACGTTCCCCCTGTGATCGACACGGACAGTACGCGGCCCATCCTGCGGGGTGACCGCCGGAAACCCGGCCAGGGACACCGCCGACGGGGTCAGATGCCCGCCACGATCACCCGAACACCGTCCGCCCACCGTCCTCCAACGACGGCCCCACATCATAGGTGGCGCTCAGGCCCGCCCGTGCCCCGCCGGGGCGCGCCGCCGGGCGGCCCCCCGTCCGGCCGCCACCGCTGGCAGTCCTGCCCGAATTCGGGCAGGATCTTTGGCAAATGCACCCTTCACGCCTAGGCTCCCCGATCGTGCCTGCCTCACCGCACCCTCATGACGACCTGCTCGCCCACCTCGCCAGGACCACCCCACTGGCCCCGGGGGAGGCCGCGCGGGTCGTCGCGGAAGTGCTGGCGTACTTCGCGGAGAGCACCGAGGAGTACGTCCGCCGCCGCCACGGTGAGCTGCAGGCCCGGGGGCTGACCAACGAGCAGATCTTCACCCGCCTCGGCGGGGAGCTGGCCGCCCGCCGGGTGGCCGCCCCGCAGCTGTCGGTGCGTCAACTGCGGCGGATGGTCTACGGCTGACCCGGCCCCCGGACCACCCACGACTGACAGAGGAGCCCACGTCATGTGCGGAATCGTGGCCTACATCGGCCCCAAGGACGCCTCGCCCTTCCTGCTGGAGGGGCTGCAGCGACTGGAGTACCGCGGGTACGACTCGGCGGGCGTCGCGGTGGTCGCGCCCGCCACCAAGTCCGCCCCCGCCAAGCTGCGGGTCTGCAAGGCCAAGGGCCGGGTCGCCGACCTGGCCGCCGCGCTGCCCGCCCGCTTCAAGGGCACCGCCGGCATCGGCCACACCCGCTGGGCCACCCACGGCGTCCCCTCCGACGCCAACGCCCACCCGCACACCGACAACGAGGGCCGGATCGCCGTCGTCCACAACGGCATCGTCGAGAACGCCGACGAACTGCGCGCCAAGCTCGCCGCCGACGGCGCCGTGTTCCGCTCCGAGACCGACACCGAGGTGCTCGCCCACCTGATCGCCGCGCACCGCGCCGACGGCGGCGGGCTGGAGGAGGCGGTGCGGGCCGCGCTCAAGCTGGTGGTCGGCACCTACGGCATCGCGGTGCTGGACGCCGAGCAGCCCGACCGGATCGTGGTCGCCCGCAACGGCAGCCCGATCGTGCTCGGCATCGGCGAGAAGGAGATGTTCGCCGCCTCCGACGTCTCCGCCCTGGTCCGCTACACCCGGCAGGTCGTCCACCTGGAGGACGGCGAGCTCGCCACCGTCCGCGCCGACGGCTTCCGCACCTTCACCGAGGACGCCCGCACCGTCACCCGCAAGCCCTCCACCGTCGACTGGGAGGTCGGCTCCTACGACACCGGCGGCTACGCGCACTTCCTGCTCAAGGAGATCCACGAGCAGCCCGGCGCCGTCGAGCGCACCCTCTCCGGGCGACTGAACGAGCGCTTCGCCACCGCGCACCTCGGCGGCCTCAACCTGGACGCCCGGGAGTTGCGCGAGATCCGCCGGGTGAAGATCCTCGGCTGCGGATCCGCCTACTACGCGGGCGAGATGGGCGCCCAGCTGATCGAGGAACTGGCCCGGATCCCGGCCCACTCCGAGCCCGCCTCCGAGTTCCGCTACCGCAACCCCGTCATCGAGGCCGACACCCTGTACGTCGCGGTCAGCCAGTCCGGCGAGACCTACGACACGCTGGCCGCCGTCCAGGAGGTCAAGCGCAAGGGCGGCCGCGTCCTCGGCGTGGTCAACACCGTCGGCTCGGCGATCGCCCGCGAGTGCGACGGCGGCCTCTACCTGCACGCCGGCCCGGAGATCTCGGTCGCCTCCACCAAGGCGTTCACCTCCACCGTGGTCGCCTTCGCGCTGCTCGCCCTGCACTTCGGCCGGATCCACGACCTCTCGCCCGCCGACGGACGCCGCATCGTCGCCGGTCTCAAGGCGCTGCCCGACCAGATCCGGAAGGTGCTGGAGCAGCAGCAGGAGATCGAGGCGCTGGCCGCCGAGTACGCCCACAGCCGGGGCATGATGTTCATCGGCCGGGTCCGCGGCTACCCGGTGGCCCGGGAGGGCGCGCAGAAGCTCAAGGAGATCTCCTACGTCCACGCCGAGGCGTACCCCGCCAGCGAGTTGAAGCACGGGCCGCTCGCGCTGATCTCCCCCGAACTGCCGACCGTCGCGCTGGTGCCCGACGACGAACTGCTCGACAAGAACCTCACCGCGCTCGGCGAGATCAAGGCCCGCGAGGGCCGGGTGCTGGCCGTCGCCCACCGCCCGGTGGAGGCCAAGCTCGCCGACCACTGCCTGGTCGTCCCGAAGAGCGAGCCCGAACTCGACCCGCTGCTGCTCAACATCCCGCTCCAACTCCTCGCCTACCACGCCGCGGTGGCCCTCGGCCGGGACGTCGACAAGCCGCGCAACCTGGCCAAGAGCGTCACCGTGGAGTAGCCGCGCGGAAGGCCCGGACCGCGCGCCGAGGCGCGGTCCGGGCCGGTGGGGTGCGGGTCAGACCCGGGAACGGGACCAGAACGGGGTGACCAGCAGGATCAGGACGGCGGCGGCGCCGATCTGGAAGAAGTGCCGGATCCAGTCGATGCCGTCGGTGTCGGCGACGCCGAACGCGCTCGCCAGGAAGTTGCCGATGATGCCGCCGACGATGCCCAGCAGGATGGTCAGCCATAGCGGGATCGGCTGACGGCCGGGGATGACCAGCTTCGCCAGCAGGCCGATGATCAGACCGGCGATGATCGCCCACAGGATCGACACGGGTTCCTCCTCGTCTCGCGGATGTCGCGGCCCCGGTGGCGCCGCACCACCCGCCTGCCCGGCGAACCGCCGGTAATGCCTGTCAGTTCCCTGAACGCCGCGCCGGACGCCGCGCCCGGCCCGCCCGGCATGGATCCCCGCCCCCCGGGCAACCGCCCCGGGCGGCCGGGGGCGGAACGTCCGCCCCGCCGGGGCCGCCCGAGCGGAAGGAACAGCGCATGAGCGAGCAGCGGCGCGACGTCGACGTCTGGACCTACCGGGACGCGTCCGGGCACCGGGTGGGCGTCGACCTGGTCGGGTTCCACGTGGAGGCCGAGGACGGGGCGATCGGCAAGGTGGACCGGATGGCCGAGGACTTCGGCCCGCAGTACCTGGTGGTCGACACCGCGCCCTGGATCTTCCACCACCGCGTCCTGCTCCCGGCCGTGACGGTCCGCGAGGTCGACCTGGAACGGCGCGCCGTCCGGGTCGACCGCACCAAGGAGGAGATCGGGGCCGCCCCGCCGCTGGTCGCGGCCGAACGGCACACCGACCTCGACCTGCGGGCCGAACTCGCCCTCTACTACGCCCCGTTCTACGGCAACCGACTGCCCTGAGCGGCCCGCTCCGGCCCGGGCCCGGCGGAGCCTGGTGGCCGTCGGGTCCGTCGGCTCCGTTTTCGAAAGATTCGAGAGTTTTTCCGAACGGACGGGGTCCGATCCCGTCCGAACTCGGTTACGCTACCGCCCGTCCGCAATGCAAACCCATGCCCGGCAGGGTTCGAAACTTTTCGATCCGGCCTCGTGGAACGCACGCCGCCCGGCTGGTACGGGGGCACCACGGCCGTGCCGGGCAGGACCGGGAGAGGGCCGTACGTGAAGACAACCGCACTGCGCCGCTGGACGACGAGCACGGTGGCCGTCGCCGCCACCGTGACCCTCACCGTGACGGCCGCCGCGTTCGGCGGGTCCCTGGCCGACCGCGCCGGAGCGGCGGCGCCCGCCGACGCGCGCCCCGCCGCCGCGGCGGACGCGGCGGGCCACGGGCACGAGCACTGGGTCGACACCTGGACCTCCATGCCGCAGCTGACCGAGCCGGGCAACATGCCGCCGGCCCCGTACACGCAGGACGGCGCCGTGTTCGCCGACACCACGCTGCGGCAGACCGTGCACGTCACGCTCGGCGGCCCCTCCCTGCGGCTGCACCTCTCCAACGCGTTCGGCGGCGCCGCCCTGCCGGTGACGGCCGTGTCCGTGGCTCGCCCGGTCGACGGCCGGTCGGGTGCGCGGGCGATCGTGCCCGGCAGCTCGCGACCGGTGACGTTCGGCGGACGGCCCGGGGTCACCGTGCCGGTCGGCGCGCAGATGGTCACCGACCCGCTGGACTTCCCCGTCGCCGCGGGCGAGACCCTCACCGTCACGGTCTACCTGGCCGCCGGCCAGCAGTCGACGAGCATCACCTCGCACCCCGGCTCGCGCACCACCTCGTACATGCTGCGCGGCGACCACCTCGACGACGCCGACCTGGACGGCGCGGCCCAGGTCAACCACTGGTACTTCCTGAGCGCCGTCGAGGTGCGGGCCGCGGCCGCCGACCGGGCGACCGTCGTCCTGGGCGACTCGCTCGCGGACGGCCGCGGCTCCACCGACAACGGCGACGACCGCTGGCCCGACCGGCTCCGGGCCCGGCTGGCCCAGCACGCCGACACCGCGGGCACCGCGGTGCTCAACCAGGCCGCGGGCGGCAACCGCGTCCTCAACGACGGGCTGGGCCCCAACGCCCTGTCCCGCCTGGACCGCGACGTGTTCGCGCAGCCCGGCGCCGGCTCGCTCGTCGTCTCCGAGGGCGTCAACGACATCGGCACCGCCGACGCCACCCCGGCGGCCCAGCAGGCCGTCACCGCGGACCTGATCAACGCGTACCGGCAGATCGTGCTCCGCGCCCACGCGCAGGGCCTCCCGGTCTACGGCGCCACCCTCACCCCCTTCGGCGGCAACCAGTACGACGACGCCGCGGGGCTGCGCGAGGCGTCGCGGCAGGCGGTCAACGACTGGATCCGCACCAGCGGGGAGTTCGACGCGGTGCTCGACTTCGACCGCGCCGCCCGCGACCCGCAGGCCCCCCGCCGGCTCCGCCCCGACCTGGACGTCGGCGACCACCTGCACTTCAACCCGGCCGGCTACCAGGCCCTCGCCGACTCCGTCCCGCTCCGCCTCTTCGGCCCCGGGGCCCGCTGACCCGTCGGCCGGGCACCGGAGCACGACCCGGGAGGGCGGCGCGGGCCGCTCCCCGGGTCAGGGGCTGACCGCGAGGACCAGGTACGCGCCGAGGATCGCCAGGTGGACGCCGCCCTGCAGCGGGGTGGCGCGCTTGGGGATGACGGTCAGGGTTCCGACGGCGACGGTTAGCGCGAGCAGGACCATGTGGTTGGCGCCCAGGCCGAGTTCGAGCGGGCCGGACAGCCAGGTGGAGGCGATCGCCACCGCCGGGATGGTCAGGCCGATCGAGGCCAGCGCGGAGCCGAGGGCCAGGTTGAGGCTGATCTGCACCCGGTTGCGGACCGCGGCCCGGACCGCGGCGATCGACTCCGGCAGCAGCACCAGCAGGGCGATCACCACGCCCACCACCGCGTTGGGCAGGTCGGCGGCGGCCACGCCGCGCTCGATGGTCGGGGAGACGCCCTTGGCCAGGCCGACCACCGAGACCAGGGCGACCGACAGCAGGGCGACGCTGACCAGCGTCTCCTTCATGGTCGGCGGCTCGGAGTGCTCGTCCATCGGGTCGACCACCTCACCCGCCGGGGTGACCGGCAGGAAGTAGTCCCGGTGGCGGACCGTCAGGGTCGAGACGAACAGGCCGTAGATGACGATCGAGGCGGTCGCGGCGAACACCAGCTGGGTGGTGGAGAACCGCGGCCCCGGCTCGGACGTGGTGAAGGTCGGCAGCACCAGGCTCAGCGTCGCCAGGGTGGCGATCGCGCCGAACGCCGCGCCGGTGCCCTCCGCGTTGAACACCGCGACCCGGTACTTCAGGGCGCCGACCAGGATGGACAGGCCGAGGATCCCGTTGCAGGTGATCATCACGGCGGCGAACACGGTGTCCCGGGCCAGCCCGGCGCTCTTGTCCCCGCCGTCCGCCATCAGCGTGACGATCAGCGCCACCTCGATGATCGTGACGGCCACCGCCAGCACCAGCGAGCCGTACGGTTCGCCGACCCGGTGCGCGATCAGTTCCGCGTGGTGCACGGCGGCCACCACCGACACCGCCAGGAAGCAGGCCACCAGCGTCACCACCGGCCACGGCAGGTCCCGGTGCCAGGTCGCCAGGAGCAGCAGGAACGCCAGCACCGGGGCGACGGTCGTCCACTGCAGGTAGTGCGGTCGAGGGGAGGAAGCCATACGGCCGAGCTTGGCAGATGGCACCGGCCCGGCCCGGAAGTGACACTCGTGGCGGTGGTCCCGGCGCACGGCGAGGAGCTGCGGAGATGGTCGGACGGCGGACGGTAGTGGCGGCGGCGCTCGGACTCGCGGCGGCGGCCTGCGCGGCGCCGCGGCGGGCGGCGCCTCCCGGAGCACCGGCGGGCCCGTCGGCCCCCGCCCCGGCCCCGTCCGGGGCGCCGGACCCGGCCCGGCCGCCCGCGCCGCCGTCCCGGGAGCAGGTGCTGGCCCGCCACGCCGGGCAGCTGCCGCAGCAGTGGGGCACCGACCTGCCGGGCGTGGTGGCGGACGTCCCGGGCGGGGCGCTGGCGCTGACCTTCGACGCCTGCGGCGGCCCGGGCGGGAACGGCTACGACGCCGCGCTGATCGGCACCCTGCGCCGGCTGCGGGTGCCCGCCACGCTGTTCCTCAACTCCCGCTGGGTGGACGCCAACCCGGGCCCGTTCGCGGAACTGGCCGCCGACCCGCTGTTCGAGCTGGGCAACCACGGCACCGCGCACCGCCCGCTGTCGGTGACCGGCCGTTCGGCGTACGGCATCACCGGGACGGCCGATCCGGCCGCCGCGTACCGGGAGGTGGCGGACAACCGGGCGAAGCTGGCCGGGCTGCTCGGGCGGGCACCGGGCTGGTTCCGCTCGGGGACGGCGCACTACGACGAGGTCGCGGTGGCGCTGGTGGGCGAACTCGGCGAGCGGGTCGCCGGGTTCGCGGTGAACGGGGACGGCGGGGCCACCTTCACCCCCGGGCAGGTGGCGGCGACCCTGGCCGCCGCCCCGCCCGGATCGATCGTGATCAGCCACTTCAACCACCCGGACGCCGGAACCGGCGAGGGCTACGCCCGGGCCCTGCCCGCGCTGCTCGACGCGGGGCGGCGCTTCGTCCGGCTGTCCGACTAGGGTCTATGCGCTCCGCCCGGCGGCCCGGAGCACCTCGTAGCCCGCTTGGACGAAGCGTCCGTTCAGGGTCGGGCCGGCGTTGGCGAGGGCGGCGACCGCGACCGGGCCGTCGGGGGAGAAGCCGACGAAGGCGGTGCAGCCCCGGGTGCCGCCGGAGTGGAAGTAGACGTTCCGTCCGGCGGAGCGGCGGCGGTTCCAGACCAGGCAGAGCAGGTCCTCGGAGCCGGGCAGGCGCAGCCGGGGGCGTTGGACGTCGCGCAGGGCGGCGGCGAGTTCGGCGGGGGCGGGGTCGAGGTGGGCGCGCAGGTAGCGCAGCAGGTCGGCGCCGCCGGCCCGGACCGCGCCCGCGGCCGGGAGGGCGGGGATCCGCCAGGGCGGGAGCGGGCGGCCGTGCCGGTGGCCGGTCGCCCGCCGGGGCCCGTCCGGGGCGCAGGTGGTGGCGGTGAGGCCGAGCGGGGACAGGACCCGGTCGGCGAGCAGGTCGCCGTAGGGCAGGCCGGCGCGTTCGGCGAGGGCCCGGCCGAGCAGGCCGACGCCGTAGTTGGAGTAGCGGTAGTGGCGGCCGGGGGCGGTGCGCACGGTGGTCGCGACCAGGGCGGCGGGCAGCCGCTCCTCGCCGAAGGCCGCGTACGGGTTGCTGTTCCAGGCCGGGAGGGCGCTGGCGAGCAGGCCGGGCGGGAGCCGGGGGAGGCCGGAGGTGTGGGTGGCCAGGTGCAGCAGCCGGACCGGGCCGGCCCCGGCGGGGCGGACGGCCGGGGCGGGCCAGTCGGCGGGCAGCAGGTCGTCCACCGGTTCGGTCAGGGAGAGTTCGCCGCGGGCCGCCATCGCGGCGAGCAGCAGGGCGGTGAACGTCTTGCTGACGGAGCCGAGTTCGAAGACGGTGTCCGGGGTGCAGGCGGGCGCGTCCCGCCCCCGGCCGGTCCGGCCGGAGCAGCGGACCTCCGCCCGGTCGCCGGTCAGCACGGCCACCGTGACGGCGGTCGCGGCGGACTCCCGGGCCGCCCGCACCGCCGCCGCGAGCGCGGCCTCCAGCCCGCTCACCCGGCGGCCGTCGCCCGCAGGGCCCGGGCGAGCGTGACGTCGCCGGCCACCACCGCGACGACGGCGGTGTGCTGGTGGTCCAGGAAGACCCGCTCGCGGTCCCCGTCGACCGGGTCGCTGTCGCGCGGCAGCAGCCCGTCCTCGTGCTGGACGGCGGCCAGCGCGTCCCAGCCCTGGCGGCCGGTGGTCGGTTCGCCGCAGCAGGCGTCGACCACCAGCAGTTCCGCGACCAGGTCCCACTGGCCGACCTCGGCCCACACGTCGAGCCAGACCGGCAGCCAGTCCCGGACGTAGTCGCGCATCGGCTCGGGGAGGCCGTCCGGGCGGGCGCCCCAGTCGGTGAGGTGGAAGACGGTGTGGGTGATGTCGTACCCGGTCATCCAGTTCACCGCCCAGGGCTCGGGCCGGGCGCCGAGCCAGGTGCCGAGGGCGAGCGCCTCCCAGTCGGGCCGGTGGTCGAGGCCGACGACCCGGCGGGCGTTGGCGACGCCGAGGCGGCGGTTGGGGCGGATCTCCTCGGCGTGGGCGGCCCGCAGTCGGGCGAGCGAGTCGAGCAGTTCCTCCAGCCGCGGGTGCCGGTAGCCGGCCCGGGCGAAGTGGCCGTAGGTCTCCAGCGGGTCGGTCATGGTGAAGTGGTGCAGCTGGCGCTCGTACAGCAGGTCGCCCTCGCGCAGCTGGGCCCAGCAGCCGTCGAGCAGTTCGCGCGCGGTCCGGGTGTCGGCGGGGCCGCTGACGCCGTCGCGCAGCACGAGGGAGGCGGCGAGGGCGACCTCGCCGAGCGGCTTGTAGGCGTTGTCGGCGTCGGCGAAGTCGATCAGGGTGTTGTCCGGGATCCGGCCGAGGCCGTCGCGGTGCGCGGCGTGCAGCCAGGACAGCGCGCGGGAGCCGAGCCGCTGGGCGGTGCCGAGGACGTGGGTGTCGGTCATGCCGTGCGCCTTCCGGGGCCGGGGGCCGTGCGCGGGTGCGGGCGGCGGGCGGGGACGAGGGGCGGCGTGCCGGTCACGGCGCGGGCCTCCCCCCGCCGGGGGCCGCGAGCAGGCGGTGGGCGATGGCGAGGCCCAGCGCGGTGCGGGCGCTGCCGTCGCCGGCCAGCCGGATCCGGTCGAGCACGGGGGCGACCTCCAGGCGCGGGGCGAGGCCCTCGGCGTCGGTCCAGGCGAGCCAGCGGGCCAGCCGGGCCGCGGTGGTCTGGTCGCGGCGGAGCAGGGCGCGGACGGTGCCGCGGGCGAGGGACAGCGCGTGGGTGCGGGCGCTGTCGTGCACCGGCCCGTCGAGGCCGGGCAGCGCGAGCCCGGACAGCTGGGACATCCGCACCGACCAGGTCTGCCAGCCGCTCTCCCCGGGGGCGGGCGGCGCGGGCGGCATCGGCGCGCCGTCCCCGTACGGGGTGCGGGCGAGGAGCCGTCCGGCGGCCCAGTCCTGCCAGGCGATCACCAGGGCGGCGCCCGCGGACGGGGCGGCGGGGGGCGGGAGGGTGCGGCGGGCCTCGGCGAGCAGGGCGGCGGTGGGGCCGTCGGGTCCGGCGCCGGCCAGCAGCCGGGGGGCGAAGAGGTCCGGGCCGAGGACGCGGGCCGCGGCCAGCAGCGGCCGGTCGGCTCCGGGGGCCTCCGGGGGCGGGGCGGCGTCGTCGTGGAGGGCGTCGAGGGTGCGGCGCGCCAGGTGCTCGACGGCGGCGGCGTACTCGTCGCGCAGCGGGGTCTCGGCGAACGGCATGGCGGGGGCTCCTCCTGGTGCGGGGCCGGGCCGGTCCGCGGGGGCGGACCGGCCCGGTCGTCAGGCCGTCCCGGTCACCGGGTCGGCTTGGCTTCCTTCGGGGGCTTGGGCGAGAGCAGCAGCCCCAGCACCAGGAGCCCGGCTCCCACCGCCTCGGGCGAGTACGTGGGCGCGTCGGACACGGCGGCCTCGTCCTCCACCATCAGGCTCGCCAACGCGGCGGCTTCGGTCGACGTCGCCGTGCGTGACGGCGGCGCCGTTTCGGTCCGGAACTGAGTAAGCATCAGGTGTGCCTCCTCGTCTGGATTTCATCGCCCGTTCGGGTGACGCCCCCCTTTCGACGGTACGAGCACGAACGGACCTTTGCACCCGCAGCGGGGTTCAGGCGGCGAGGTCGGTCAGGTCGCGGGCGCCGCGCAGCCGGGAGGAGAGCAGCAGGACGGGGGAGAGCACGGTCAGCGCGCAGGCCAGGGCGAGCGCGGTGCGCGGGCCCCAGAACGAGGCGGCGCCGCCCGCGGCCAGCGCGCCGACCGGGATGGCGCCCCAGGAGACGAAGCGGACGGTGGCCATCACCCGGGGCAGCAGCGCGGCCGGGGTGGTGGTCTGCCGGTAGGTGCGGGTCAGGATGCTGAGCACCACCACGGAGGCGCCGAACCCGGCGTTGCCGAGCGCGAACAGCAGCAGGCCGGCGCCGCCGGGGGCCAGCGCCATCAGCGGGGCGGTCAGCACGCCGAACAGCGAGCCGATGACCAGGGTGCGGGCGGTGCCGAAGCGGGCCGCCAGTCGGGGGGTGAACGCCGCGCCGACCAGGCTGCCGGCGCCCTCGGCGGCCATCAGCACGCCGACCAGCCCGGCCGGGGCGTGCACGGCGCGCACCAGGAACACCGGGACCACGGCCATCAGCGCGCCGCAGACGAAGTTGCAGGCGGTCGCCTCGGCCAGGCACGGGCCCACCACCGGGTGCCGGGTCGCGTACCGCCAGCCCTCGCGGATCTGGGCCCGGAAGGACGGCCGGTCGCCGTTCGGCGCGGGGCGCTCGGCGGCGGCCCGGGGCAGGGTGCGCAGCAGCGCGGCCGAGCAGAGGAAGCTGACCGCGTCGGTCACCAGCGCCGTCGCGGCGCCCAGCAGTTGGACCAGCAGGCCGCCGAGCGAGGGCCCGGCGAGCTGGTTGGCCGCGTGGGTGGCGGAGGTCAGGCTGTTGCGGGCGGTGAGCTGCCCGGGCGGCACCACGGCGGGCAGGAAGGTGGAGTTGCCGACGTCGAACACCACGCTCGCGAAGCTGACCACCAGCGCCGCCGCGACCAGGTGCGGCAGGCCGAGCACGCCGAACGCGGCGGCCAGCGGGACGGAGGCGATGGCGGCGGCGCGCAGCAGGTCCATCGCGATCTGGGTGCCGCGCAGCGGCAGGCGCTGCACCAGGACGCCGGCCGGCAGGCCGATCACCAGCCAGGCCACGTACCCGGCGGCGGTGACCAGGCCGACCTGGAAGCCGCTCGCGTGCAGCACGGTGACGGCGGTCAGCGGCAGGGCGACGGCGGTGACGGCGTCGCCGAGGCCGCTGACGGTGGTGGCCGTCCAGTAGCGCCAGAAGGAGCTCGCCGGGGCGGTGGCGGGTGCCCGCAGTGGTCGGTCGGTGCTGGTGGTGCCGGTGGTGCTCATGCGGTGTCGTCCCTGGTGGCAGCTAGTGAGTTCCTTTGGGGAACTCACTATAGGCGGTGCGGGTCCGGCAGTGGCAAGGTGGTCGCATGCGCTACACCGACGTCGGCGACACCGACTGCTCCATCGCCCAGGCGCTGTCCGTGGTCGGCGACTGGTGGACCCTGCTGCTGGTGCGCGACCTCGCGGGCGGCACCCACCAGTTCGACGCCCTGCACGAGTCGCTCGGCATCAGCCGCAAGGTGCTCACCGCCCGGCTGCGCGCCCTGGTCGAGGACGGCGTGGTCGAGAAGCGCCTCTACCACGCCCACCCGCCGCGCTACGCCTACCACTTGACCGACAAGGGCTGGGGGCTGCTGCCCGTGCTGGTCGCCCTGCAGGACTGGGGCGGCCGCCACCTGCTCGGCGACGGGACGCTCACCGCCACCGCCCGCCCCGACTCCGCCGAGGCCCGCCGGGTGCACGCCCTGGTCGGCACCCGGATCCCCGAACTCGCCCTGCCCGCCGCCTCGGAGGGCACCCGTCCGCCGCTCACCGACCCGGTCGCCCGCACCCCCTGGACGGTGCTGTACTGCTTCCCCGGCGCCTACGCCCCCGGCAGCCAGGGCTACCCGCCCGGCTGGGACGACATCCCCGGCACCGCCGGCTGCACCCTCGAATCCTGCACCTACCGCGACCGGTCGGACGCCTTCGCCGAGCGCGGCGCCACCGTGCACGGCGTCTCCACCCAGCGCCCCGACCAGCAGGCCGCGTTCGCCGCCCACCAGCGCATCCCGTTCCCGCTGCTCTCGGACGCCGCGCTGCGGCTGGCCGGGGCCCTGCGGCTGCCCACCTTCCGGGCCGGCGGCGCCGACCGGCTCAAGCGGCTCACCCTGGTGGTCGACGCCGCCCGCACCGTGCGCGCGGTGCTCTACCCGGTGCCCGACCCGGGCGGTTCGGTTGCCGAAGTCCTGGCGCTGATCGACCAGTTGAAGTCCGACCAGCGGTAGAGCAGCACCGAGGCGAGGGCGGCCAGCGCGCACCAGGTGGAGACGAACGCCAGCCGCCACAGCAGGCCGCACAGCAGCGCGCCCAGCCCGGCGACCCCGCCCAGCAGCCGCAGGTACCGGTCGCCCGAGCACAGCAGCGCGCCCAGCACCGCCACCAGGTACCCGGCCAGCAGCAGCCCGGGCACCGGCACGCCGACCGCGTACCCCAGGGTGTGGCCGTGCCGGACCACCGCCACCGGGCGGCCGGCCAGCGCGAGCGCCAGCGGCCCGGCCACCGCCGCGCCCAGCAGGGTGAACCACCCGGCGCCGCGGCGGCGGGTCGCGCACCACACCGCGGCCGGGACGTACAGCGGCAGCAGCGGCAGCGCGATCACCGCCCAGGCCGTCCGGGCCCAGGCCCAGCCCGACCAGACGCCCGCCTCCAGCAGCTGGTGCGCGCCCAGCAGCAGCGGCAGCGCGGCCAGCGGCAGCCGCCGGGTCGGCCCGGCGCGCAGCACCGCGCCGACGCCGACCGCCGCCACGACGGCCCCGGCGGCCAGGTCGGCCTCCGCGCTCCAGCACATCCGGCCAGCGTACGAGCCCACGGGCAGTCAGTACGACTGGAACTCGATCAGTCGGCCCTCCGGGTCGCGCAGGTGGGCGGTGCGCGTCTTCTCGCCCCACTCCGGCCGGTCGGTGGGCGGCAGCACCGCCGCGGCCCCGTTGCGGACGGCCAGCTCGTAGGCGGCGTCCACGTCCGGGACCCGGCAGACGAACGCGTCGCCGCCGGGCGGGCCCGGGTCCGCCCCGAGCGTGCGGGCCATCACGGCCCGGTCGAACAGCACCAGCACGGCCTCGGTGCCGACGTCCCAGTGCGCGTACGGGCCCCGCGCGGAGCCCTGGACGCGGTGGGCGCCGAGCAGCGGCGGCAGGACGGCGTCGTAGAAGGCGAAGCAGGCGGGGAAGTCGGCGACGAGCAGGCGGGGGTGCAGTGCGTCCACGGGGGCCTCCAAAACAGTGGGTTCGCACCCACTATAGGGCCGAACCTATGATTGCTCCATGGCCGATCCCACCGAAACCCCGCCCTCGCTCCGCGAACTGACGACCTATCTGCTCTCCCGCACCGGCAAGGACGCCCGCACCCGCCTCGCCGAGAGCCTCGCCGCCGACGGGCTGCGGCTGTACCACCACGCCGCCCTCGCCGCCCTCGCCGACCTCGGCCCGCACACCCAGCGCGAACTCGCCGCGCGCCTGCGCCTGGACCCCAGCGACCTCGCCAAGGCCGCCGACCTGCTCGCCGCCCGCGGCTGGATCGACCGCACCCGCGACCCCGCCGACCGCCGCCGGCTCACCCTCACCCTCACCGCCGCCGGCCGCACCCGGCTCGCCGGCCTCCAGGCCGAGGCCCGCGCCCTCCAGGACGCCTTCCTCGCCCCGCTCGACCCCGCCGAACGCGCCGTCCTGCACGGACTGCTGCTGCGCCTGCACGCCGGCGCGGCGCCGCAGTAGCGCGGCGGCCGGCACCGGCGCGAGCCGAACGGGGGTGGGGACGACGGGCGACGGCGGAACGGACCGCCGGAGGGCTCAGGAACCCTCCGCCGGGGCGTCGGCCCCCGGTGCCCGGCCGGCCTGCAGGCGCAGGCCGGCCAGGGTCAGGTCGAGGGCGGCGAGGAACTGCGCCTTGTCGTCGTGGCCGTCGAACTCGTCGACGACGTCGTGCAGGAACGGGTACTCCCCGGGGTCGAGCGCGCGCCAGACGGTGGCGTAGCGGCCCAGGTACTCCTCGCGCTCCACCAGGCCGTCCACCACCGCCTGCGGCGGCTCCTGGCCCAGGTCGGCGGCGGCGCTGACCACCACGCCGAGCACCGCCGTCACGGCGTGGAAGCGCTGCAGCGGGGTGAGGTCGAGCCGCAGCAGCTGCCGCCCCAGCTCCTCGTAGAGCCGCAGCGAGTTGCCCTCCGCGTCGATGCCGCGCATGAAGCGCGAGCCCAGCCAGGGGCGGTCCACCACCGCCTCGAACAGCGTGACGGCCATCGCGCGCAGCTCGTCCACCGGGTCGCCGGTGCGGGGGTGCCGCTCGAACTCGGCCAGCACCCCGCCGAGCACGTGGTCGACCGCGCGGTCCAGCAGGTCGTCCCGGCCCGACACGTACCAGTAGACGCTGCCGACGCCGGTACCGAGCCGGCTCGCCAGGCCGCGGATGGTCAGGGCGGGCTCGCCCGCCTCGTCCAGCAGTTCCACCGCGGCGCCGAGGACGGCCTCGATGGAGTGCGAGGCGCGCCGGCGCTCCCGGGACGGGCGGTCGGCGGGGCGCTGGCGCGGAGGTGTCATGCCCTTCATCCAACCACATTTGCCAGATTATCGAACGTGGTTCTAGTATCGAACTCGGTTCGATAATGTGTGACACCCGCCCCGAGAGGAGGCCGCCATGAACGGCACCGCAACCACCGCCGCCGCCCCAGCGGCACCGCGCACCTATCCGTCGCTGCGCGCGGCATGGATCCCGATGGCCGCGCTCTGCCTGGCCTTCTTCGTCGAGATGGTCGACAACACGCTGCTGTCCATCGCCCTGCCCACCATCGGCCGCGACCTCGGCAGCGGCACCACCGCGCTGCAGTGGGTCACCGGCGCGTACTCGCTGACCTTCGGCGGCCTGCTGCTGACCGCCGGATCGACGGCCGACCGGCTCGGCCGCCGCCGCGTCCTGCTGGCCGGCCTCGCCGTGTTCGGCCTGCTCAGCCTGGGCGTGGCCCTGGTCACCGGCGCCGGGCAGCTGATCGCCCTGCGGGCCGGCCTGGGCGTCGCCGCCGCCGCGATGGCGCCGATCACCAACTCGCTGGTGTTCCGGCTCTTCGACGACGCGGCGCTGCGGATGCGCGCGATGACCGTGATGATCGTCGTCGGCATGTCCGGCTTCGTCCTCGGCCCGCTGCTCGGCGGCACCGCGCTGGCCCACGTCAAGTGGCAGTGGCTGCTGCTGGTCAACGCCCCGATCGCGCTGATCGCCGCCATCGGCGTGCGCCTCGGCGTCCCCGCCGACCGGCCCGAGGACCTCACCCGCGACCGGCTCGACCTGCCCGGCGCCGTGCTGAGCGTCGCCACCATCGGCCTCGCCTGCTACTCGCTCACCAGCGGCGTCGACCACGGCTGGACCTCCGCCGCCACCATCGGCTCGATCCTCGGCGCCCTGCTGGCAGGTGTGGTGTTCGTCCGGCACGAGCGCCGCACCGCCGCCCCCATGCTCGACCTGAAGCTCTTCACCAGCGGCACCGTCCGGGGCGCCGCCATCGCCCAGATCGGCACCGCCATCGCGATGGCCGCCGTCATGTTCGGCCTGATCCTGCACTTCCAGTACGCCTACGGCTGGAGCCCCGTCAAGGCCGGCCTGGCCAACCTGCCGATCATCGTCACCATGCTCGCCGCCACCCCGCTGTCCGAATGGCTCGCCAAGCGCTTCGGCCACCGCGTCGCCTGCCTGGTCGGCGCCGCCTGCCTGGCCGGCTCCCTGGCCGGCCTCGCCTGGGGCGTCTCGCACGGCTACGCCGTCATCGCGCTCTGCATGGTCGTGATGACCATCGGCCTGCGCACCGTCATGACCATCTGCGCGATCGCCCTGGTCGAGGCCGTGCCGGAGAACCGCACCTCGATCGGCACCGCCCTCAACGACACCGCCCAGGAGGTCGGCAGCAGCGTCGGCACCGCCGTCGTCGGCACCCTGATCGCCGCCCTGGTCACCACCCAGCTGCCCGCCGGCACCTGGGACAGCGGCCTGGTCAGCTCCTTCTTCCACGGCGAGCGGATCACCTACGCCGTGCTGGCGGTCATCGTCGGCCTGGTCACCGCGGGCGGCGCGCTCACCCTCACCGACTCGCACAGCACCGAGGAGCACCCCTCCTAGAGCCCGGCTACCGTGGAGGGGAGAAGGGGCCGCCGGCAGCGGGAGGGGACGGCGGTCCCGCGGAGTTGATCACCCGTCAGGGCGCCCTCTTGTAGGGTGCGTTCGAATCGACGACGAGTCGACGATCTGACGCGGGGACGGAGCAGGCGGATGCGGATCGGAATCATCGGCACCGGAACGGTCGGGCAGACCCTGGGCGGCAAGCTGGTCGCCCTCGGTCACGAGGTCACCCTCGGCTCGCGCAGCAAGGGCAACGCCGCGGCGGAGGACTGGGCGGCCCGCTCCGGCCCGCTCGCCCGCCCGGGGACGTTCGCGGAGGCCGCCGCCTTCGGCGAACTCGTCGTCAACGCCACCGGCGGCACCGTCGCCCTCGCCGCGGTCGAACTCGCCGGGGCGGAGAACCTGGCCGGCAAGACCCTGCTGGACGTCTCCAACCCACTGGTGTTCTCCCCGACCGGCGAGGTCACCCTCGACCCGGTCAACGACGACAGCGTCGGCGAGCGCCTGCAGCGCGCACTGCCCGCCACCCGGGTGGTCAAGGCGCTCAACACCGTCAACTGCGAGGTCATGGTCGACCCCGGCCGGGTCCCCGGCGAGCACCAGCTGTTCGTCGCGGGCGACGACGCCGGGGGCAAGGCCGAGGTGGTCGCCCTGCTCACCGAGTTCGGCTGGCCCGCCGCCGACATCCTCGACCTCGGCGGGATCGACGCCGCCCGCGGCCTGGAGATGCTGATGCCGTTCTGGCTGCGGCTGATGCGCCACTACGGCCACGCCGACTTCAACTACGCCATCCGCACCGCGCGCTGACCCCGCCCGGCAGCCGGGGGGCGGGGCCCGAACGAAAGGCAGCACACCATGAGCGACCGCACCGACCGGGCCCCGCTCCCGTACCAGCCGCTCGACGAGGACTGGGACACCGCGCTCGCCGTCGTCGCCCACCCGGACGACATGGAGTACGGCGCGGCCGCCGCCGTCGCCCGCTGGACCGGCCAGGGCAAGCGGATCAGCTACCTGATGGTCACCAGCGGCGAAGCGGGCATCGACGGCACGGAGCCGGAGCTGTGCCGCCCCGTCCGCGAACGCGAACAGGTCGAGTCCGCCCGGATCGTCGGCGTCGACACCGTCGAGTTCCTCGGCCACCCCGACGGCACCGTCGAGTACGGGCTGCCGCTGCGCCGCGACCTGGCCCGGGCGATCCGCCGGCACCGCCCCGACATCGTCATCACCACCAACTTCCGCGACACCTACGGCGGCGTCCTCCCCAACCAGGCCGACCACATCGCCGTCGGCCGGGCCGCCCTCGACGCGGTGCGCGACGCCGGGAACCGCTGGGTCTTCCGCGAGCTCACCGCCGAGGGCCACCAGCCCTGGAACGGCGTCCGCCAGCTCTGGGCCGCCGGGTCCCCCGACGGGCTGCACGCCGCCGACACCACCGACACCTTCGCGGCCGGCGTCGCCTCGCTGGAGGCCCACCGCGCCTACCTCGACGGCCTCGGCGGCGACATGGCCAACGCCGCCGAGTTCCTGGAGGGCATGGGCCGGGCCGCCGGGGCCCGGCTCGGCACCCGCTTCGCGGCCGCCTTCGAGGTGGTGAACTTCCGCTGACCGGCGCCCGGCCCGCCGGGGCCCGGACCGGCTGCCCCGGACCCTCAGGGCCGGCCGTTCCCGTCGGTGTCGGGGTCGGCGTCGGCATCCGTGTGGGCGTCGCTGCCGGTGCCGGGGTCGGGGTCGGGGTCGGCGCCGTCCGGGTCGGCCTGGTGCGGGATGCGGCCGGCGGCGGCGTCCCGGGGCGGGCGCCGGCGGCGGCGCAGCCAGGTGCGGGCGACCAGCAGCAGGACCAGGACGGCCAGCACCGCGAACAGCAGGACCTGGTAGCGGACGGCCTGCCGGTAGAGGGCGTCGATGTTGCTGCCCGCGAAGTAGCCGACCGCCGTCCACACGCCCGCCCACAGCGCCGCGCCCAGCGCGTTGGCCGGCAGGAAGCGGCGCCAGGGCATCTCGGTGGTGCCCGCGATCAGCCCGTTGGTCTGGCGCAGCACGTCGACGAACCGGGCGCCGGTGACCACCAGCGCGCCGCGGCGGCGGAAGAAGGACTCGGCGCGCTCCATCCGCTCGGGGGTGAGGCGGACGTACCGGCCCCAGCGGTGGACGACGGCCAGGCCGCCGGTGCGGCCCAGCACGTACGCGAGGGTGTTGCCTGCGGTCGAGGCCAGGAAGGCGACCAGCAGCAGCACCGGCAGCGAGAGCTGCCCGGCGCCCGCGTACACCGCGGCCAGCACCAGGATGGTCTGGCCGGGCACCGGGACCACGCAGCTGTCGAGGAACACCAGCACCCCGACCGCCAGGTAGCCGTAGTCGTCGAGCAGCGGGGCGAGGTGGGCCAGCGGGCCGGGCAGGGGCGGCGACAAGGTCGGGCACTCCTCCTACCGGGCCCGGCGGGGCCCGGGGGTCAGCGCTGCTCCTCGCCGAGGCGGTGCTCGACGACGCAGTCGGGGCCGGGGTAGACGAGTCCGGCGTGGCCGTCCTCGAAGCGGACCAGGTACGGCGGTTCGCCGTCGGTGCCGCGCACCTCGACGATCTCACCCCTGCGGTCGGTCATGCCGACCGACCTGCTGTACATGTGGACGTGGTCACCCACCGTGGCTTGCATCGGACACTCCCGCGGGCGGACGGACAGGGCACTGAGCTTCCCCCTCCACTGTGCGGCGGGCACCCGGACGGCGCAAAGGCGGGCGGCGCGGCGGCGGGCGGCGGGCGCGCTCAGGGCGGGGGCGCGGGCGGGGCGTCGGCCAGGTAGCCGTGCAGCAGCCGCTTGCACTCGGCGATCAGCACCGGGTCGCCCGCCGGGTCGGCCCGGAAGGCCAGCTTGAGCACCGCGTCCGCGCACTCCATCGCCACCCGCAGCACCAGCGCGTACCCGGGGGCCGCGAACAGTTCGCCGCCGATCGTGCGCAGCCGGGCGGCGACCGCCGCGTTGTTGTCCAGTTCGGCGTCGAGCAGGTGCAGGTCGTCGACCTCGGCGGGGACGGCGTCGACCAGGCCGAAGTCCAGGTGCCCGAAGCCCGTCACGGCGCGCTTCATCGCCACGAACTCGTCCACCGCGTGGTCGGCGAAGGCGGCCGGGCCCGGCGCGCCCGGACCGGCGGCGACCCGGCGGGCCAGGCCGTCCAGGAAGCGGGCCAGGTTGCGTTCGGCGAGGGCGGCCAGCAGGCCCTCCTTGCCCGCGAAGAACTGGTAGAGGGTGCCGATCGGCACCTCGGCGCGCAGCGCCACCTCCTTGGTGGTCAGCCCGGCCGGGCCCACCTCGTCCAGCAGCCCCGCGCAGGCGTCCAGCAGCCGCTCGTACCGCTCCTGGCTGCGCTGCTGCACCGGTCGGCGGCGGGCCCCGGCGGCCGGGGCGGCCGGCGCGCGGGAGGCGGGGGCGGCGGACGCGGCGCGCTGCGGGGTCATGGCGCCACTCTGCCGCATCCGGTCGGACCGGGGCGAATCCCGACCGGACCGGTGTGGTTGGGTGGCGGACCATGAACGAGCAGCAGGTGGTCAGGGTCCAGCGGGCGGGGCGGATCGAGGACGGGGCCTGCCGGCACCTGCTGGTCTGGCGGGCCGGTCCGGGCTGGCGGATGGCCGGTTCGGGCGTCCTCGGCGGCGGGCTCGGCGAACGCCACTGGGTGCTCAACGCGCAGGTGCGGGCCGGGTACGGGCGGATGGACCCGGCCGAGCACCTGGCCGAACTCGCCGCCGCGCAGGGCCTGTCCGGGCCCGGCACGGGACTGATGACGGCCGCCGAGGTGGACGCCTGCACCTGGGCCGAGGACGGCGGCGCCACCGCCGTGGTCACCACCGGCATCGGCGTCCCGACCTGGGCCGCCGCGCCCGACCTCCCGTCCGGGTACGTGCCCGGCACCATCAACATCCTGGCGGTCGTCCCCGCGCCGGTCTCCGACGCCGGGCTGGTCAACCTGCTCACCACCGCCACCGAGGCCAAGGTCCAGGCCCTGCTGGAGGCCGGGTACGACTGCTCCGGCACCCCCTCCGACGCGCTCTGCGTCGCCGTCCGCACCGCCCTCCCGGGCCGGGACCCCGAGCCGTTCGGCGGCCCCCGCTCGCCGTGGGGCTCCCGGCTGGCCCGGGCCGTCCACCGCGCCGTGCTGGCCGGGGCCCGCGCCGACCGGGAGCGCCGGGCCGGGTGGGACGGTCCGCCGACCCACCCGGCGACGCTGCCGGGCTGCGCGTGCGGGGACGTGCTGACGGCCGGGACGATGGCGGTGGCCTGACGCGCCCTCAGGTGCCCGGCAGCCGGTCCTGGTCGATGGCGTAGACCCGGGTCGGGGCGGGGGCGTCGGCGCAGTGGCGGCCGAGCTCCTCCCAGCGGGACTCCGGGTTGCGCAGCGGGCGGTGGCAGCGGCGGCAGCGGACCACGGGGGCCGGGCGGCGCTCGACGGCCGTGCCGGGGATCGGGGGTTCGCTGCTGCGGGGCTGGTCGCTCACCGTCCCAGTTCACCACCGGGCGGTAGCGGCCGCGACAGGGGGGTGCCCGGCCGGGCCCGGTGAGCGGCCGGCCGGGCTCGGCGAGCGGCCGGTCGGGCCCGGTGAGTGCCCAGGGACCTCCAGCTTTCGTCCAGGCGATCTTCACCGGTCCGTCCGGTCGGATCGTACGACTGTTCACCGGTTGTCTGCGGGCGAGTCATCTCCGGGGATGAACCTCCATCAGGCGAAGGCGAGGTTCCGCTTCCGCACCACCAGAGACCAGCTAAGGGGAAATCCCGTGGACCTTCCCGGCTTCCGGGTGTCGCGCCGCCGGGCCGACGAGATGACCATCGCCGAGCAGTACGAGTACTGGCAGGACGTCCGCAGGGGCCTGTCGCGGCGCAGCGTGCTGCGGGCCGGCATCTTCGGTGCCGCGGCCGCCGCCGCCGGGCCGATGCTGCTCAGCCGCACCGCGTACGCCGACACGCCCGGCTCGGCCGTGGTGCCGTTCGGCCGGCACCTGGCGTTCGGCAACGACCCGGCCACCCAGATGCGGGTGGGCTGGCAGGTGCCGTCCGCCGTCGCCAACCCCGTCCTGCGGGTGGGCACTTCGCCCACCGACCTGAGCCAGACCGTGCAGGCCGAGATCCGCAACCTGCACAGCGACTACGGCACCGGCGCCCCGCTGGAGCAGTACTACGGGCACGCCGCGCTCGACAAGCTCTCGCCGGACACCACCTACTACTACGCGGTGGGCCACGACGGCCTGGAGGCCGCGTCCGGCCCGGTGAACTCCTTCACCACCGGCCCCGCGGGCAGCGGCTCCGCGCTGAAGCCGTTCACCTTCACCGCGATGGGCGACCAGGGCGCCAGCAGCCAGGCCGCGCTGGAGAACGCGCAGATCACCGCGCAGAACCCGGTCTTCCACCTGCTCGCCGGCGACATCTGCTACGCCGACTCCAGCGGCCAGGGCAAGTTGACCGACAGCTACAACCCCGGGGTGTGGGACAGCTACCTGAAGCAGATCGAGCCGGTCGCCCGGTCCGTGCCGTGGATGGTCGCCACCGGCAACCACGACATGGAGTCCTGGTACTCGCCCAACGGCTACGGCGGCCACGCCAAGCGCCTGGACCTGCCCACCAGCGGCCCCACCGGCTGCCCCAGCGTGTACGCCTTCACCTACGGCAACGTCGCGGTGCTGTCGCTGGACGCCAACGACGTCTCCTACGAGATCCCCGCCAACCGCGGCTACTCGGGCGGCGCCCAGACCAGCTGGCTGGAGAAGACCCTCGCCGACCTGCGGGCCACCCCGACGATCGACTTCGTCATCGTCTTCTTCCACCACTGCGCCTACGCGGTGACCACCAACCACGTCTCCGACGGCGGCGTCCGGGAGAAGTGGGCCCCGCTGTTCGACACGTACGCGGTCGACCTGGTCATCAACGGCCACAACCACATGTACGAGCGCACCGACCCGATCCGCGGCGGCAAGCCGACCCGCACCGCGGCCGTCGGCGACAGCGTCGACCCCGTCACCGACGGCACCACGTACATCGTGGCGGGCGGCGGCGGCGCCAGCCTGTACAGCCTGCCCGCGAACGGCGCGGAGAGCTACGCGGGCAACGTCAAGGACGTCTCCGGCGTCACCGCCGGGTACTTCGGCTCCGGCGGCAAGGTCACCGAGGCGGTCGACTGGTCCCGGGTGCGCTACCGCGGGCACAACCTGCTCGCCGTGGACGTCAAGCCCGCCGCCCCCGGCGGCACCGCCACGCTCACCGTGCGCGGCATCTCGGTGGAGGGCGCCAAGGCCGGCACCGAGATCGACCGGATCACCATCACCCGCACCGCCGCCACCGTCGACACCCCCGCCTTCGGCTCCGGCGCGCTGCTCGCCGGCGCCGCGCTCGCGGCCGGCGCCGGGTACGCGGGCTACGCCGCCTGGCAGAAGCACCGCAGTGGCCTCGACCTCCCCGTCGCCTGACGGATCGGACCGGCTGACCAACCGATGAACGCCGCACACCGGCGGACCCCGGCCGGGACCACCCGTCCCGGCCGGGCCCCGCAGCTCACCGTCTTCGCCGGCACCCGCCCCGAGATCGTCAAACTCGCCCCCGTCGTGCACGCCCTGCGCACCGCCGGGGCCGGCGTCCGGGTGATCGCCACCGGCCAGCACCACGACCGGCGGATGGCCGGAACCTTCTTCGCCGACCTCGGCGTCCCGCCCGACACCGCCTGGGAACTGACCGGCGACGAACCCGCCCGCACCGGCGGCCTGCTCGCCCACGCGCTCGCCCACTTCGCCGCCGGGCCCCGGCCCGACCTGGCGATCGTCCAGGGCGACACCTGGACGGTGCCGCTGGTCGCCCTCGCCGCCCGGCGGCACGGCGTCCCCGTCGCGCACGTCGAGGCCGGGCTGCGCTCGCACAACCCGCTCTCGCCCGAGGAGAGCAACCGCACCGTCGCCGCCGACCTCGCCACCCTGCACTTCGCCCCCACCGAGGGCGCCCGCGCCAACCTGCTGCGCGAGGGCGTCCCCGCCGCCGCCGTGCACGTGGTCGGCAACACCGTGCTCGACGTGCTGCGGACGTCGGGGGTCCGGGCCGTGCCGGTCGGGCGGCGGCGCGGCGTGCTGGTCACCGCGCACCGGCCCGGCACCGTCGACGCGTACCAGCGGCTGGCCGCGCTGACGGCCACCGTCCGCGCACTGGCCGACCGGCACGGCCCGGTGGTGTTCCCGCTGCACCCGCGCACCGCCGACCGGCTGGACGCGCACGGGCTCCGAACGGCCCTGGAACACCCGGGAGTCGAGCTGATCGAACCCCAACCGCACCGGCGGATGCTGGAGTTGACCGCCTCCTCGGCGCTGGTCGCCACCGACTCCGGCGGACTCCAGGAGGAGGCCGGCTGGTTCGGCGTCCCCGCCGTGGTGCTGCGCGAGAGCACGCCCCGGCCCGAGGGCGTCGCGCTCGGTCAGGCCGCACTCGTCGGCCTCGACCCCGCACGGGCGCTCGCCGCCGCCCGGCGGCTGCTCGACCCCGCCGAACAGCACCGGATCGCCGAACTCCCCTGCCCCTACGGGGACGGGCGCACCGGCGAGCGGATCGCCGAACTGGTCGTCGAGGCGTACCGGGCCGACCGGCTCGCGCTGCGCGAACCCGGGGAGGGCTGATGCGGATCCTCGCCATCGGATCGCACCCCGACGACATCGAACTCGGCTGCGGCGCAACGCTGTTGAAGGCTCGGGAGGAGGGCGCCCGGCTCGCCCTGCTGGTGCTCACCGACGGGCGGCTCGGCCCCGGCGACCCCGAACTCCGCGACCGCGAACAGCAGGCTGCCGCCCGGCAGTTGGGGGCCGAGCTGTACCGCGGCGGCTTTCGCGACGGCGAGTTGACGCACGACGCCGCACTCACCCGGCGGATCGAGGACGTCCTCGCCGACTTCCGGCCCGACCTGGTCCTCACCCACGCCCCCGCCGACTCCCACCAGGACCACCGGGCCGCCGCCCGGGCCACCGTCGCCGCCGCCCGCACCCACCCCCACCTGCTGCACTACGAAGGCCCCACCACCTTGGACTTCCAGCCCACCGTCTACAGCGACGTCACCGGACACGTCCCCGGCAAGCTCGCCCTGCTGCGCCACCACCTCTCCCAGGTGGTCGGCTCCCGCCGGGTCGACCTCGACGCGCTCGCCGCCCAGGCCCGCTTCCGCGGCTTCCAGGGCCGCCTGGAGGCCGCCGAGGCGTTCACCGCCACCCGCAGCCTGCTCAGCCTGGGCGTCGGCGCGGTCACCGTGCCCCGCCAGGTGACGGCATGAGGGCGCGGCCGCGCTGCCGGGGCGTCCTGCTGGACCTGGACGACACGCTCTACCCGCAGGCCGCCTTCCTCGCCGCCGCCTGGGACGCGGTCGCCGCCGCCGGGCCGGCCCCGCTGCGCGCGCCGCTGCGGGCCGCCCTGGACGAGGTGTGCGCGCAGGGCAGCGACCGGGGACGGATCGTCGACCGGGCGCTGGAGCGGCTCCAGATCGCGGACCGGGAGCTGGCCGCGGAACTGGTCGGCGTCTTCCGGGCGTTCCGGCCGGCGCTGCTCGACCCCCACCCCGGCGTCGCCGAACGGCTGGCCCGGCTCGCCGGAGCCGTCCCGCTGGTGGTGCTCACCGACGGCAACCCGCCGCAGCAGCGCGCCAAGCTCGCCGCCACCGGCCTCGCGCCGCTGCTGCCGCAGGTGGTGTGCACCGACGAACTGCCCGGCGGCCGGGCCGCCCGCAAACCCGCCCCCGACGGCTTCCGGCGCGCCCTGGAACTGCTCGGCCGCGCCCCCGGCGAGGTGCTGATGGTCGGCGACCGGCCGGACAAGGACGTCGCCGGAGCGGCCCGGCTGGGCATCCCGGTGATCCGGGTCCGGCAGGGCGAGTACCGCCAACAGGCCGACACCGGAGCCGAGTCGGCCTCCCTCGCGACCGCCGCCGAGGCGCTCGACCTCGTGCTGGAGGCGCTGTGAGGAGGCCCTGGCGGCTGCTGCCCGCGCTGGCGGCGGCCGGAGTGCTCTGCTGGCGCCCGGTGTGGGCGCACCACGCGCTCGCCGCGCTGCTCGCCGCCGTGTTCGGCCTCTACCTGCTGCGGCACCTGGTGCTGCTCGCCGGAGCGCTGCACGCCCGCACCGAACCGGCCACCGGGGCCGGGGAGTTGCCGAGCGTGACGGTGCTGGTGCCGTGCCACGACGAGGCGAAGGTCGTCGACGGGCTGACCCGGGCGCTGGCCGCCCTCGACTACCCGGCCGACCGGCTCGACGTGGTGTTCGTCGACGACCGCTCCGCCGACGACACCGGCGACCGGCTGGAGCGCGCCGCCGCCGGGCACCCCAACTGGCGGGTGCTGCGCCGCGCCGCGGACGCCGCCGGCGGGAAGTCCGCCGCGCTGAACGAGGCGCTGGAGCTGGTCCGCGGCGAGATCACCGTGGTCTTCGACGCCGACCACCAGCCCGAACCCGGTTGCCTGCGCGCCCTGGTGCGGGTCTTCGACGACCCCGGCACCGCCGCCGCGCAGGGCCGCTGCGTGGTCCGCAACCCCGGCGACAGCCTGATCGCCCGGCTGGTCGCCGTCGACTACCTGTGCGGCTACCTGGTCAACATGGCCGGGCGGCGCAGCGCCTTCGGCCTGCCCGCGTACGGCGGCGCCAACTGCGCGGTGCGCACCCCGGTGCTGCGCGCGCTCGGCGGCTGGAACACCGACTCCGTCACCGAGGACACCGACCTGACCGTCCGGGTCTGGCTCGCCGGGCACCGGGTCGGCTACGCCGAGGACGCCGTCGACACCGAACTCGCCGTCACCACGCTGCGCGGCTACTGGCGCCAGCGCTACCGCTGGGCGCGCGGCCACCAGCAGGTCTGCGCCGACCACCGGGGCGCGCTGCTGCGCTCCCGCCACCTGGGCCCGGCCGGCAAGGCGGAGGCGCTGATGTTCCTGTACCTGTACCACGTGCCGGTGCTGTGCGCGGTGGCGCTGCTGCTGGCGGGCGTCGAGGCGTCCTGGCCCGGGCTGGCGCTGACCGTGCCGCTGTGGCCGCTCGCCCCGCTGATGCTGGCCGGGCCGGTGCTGGAGATCGGCGGCGGCCTGATCCGGGCCGGGACCAGGCGCCGGGAGGTGCTGCTCCTGCTGCTGTTCCCCGCGCTGTTCGTGCTCTCCGTGCTGCTGTGCACCCGGGCCCTGATCGACCGCCGGATCGGCTCCGCGTACTCCTGGGTGAAGACCGAGCGCACCGCGGCGGCGCCCAACGCGGCGATCGGAGCGGGGCTGTGAGGGCGGGAAAGGCGGAGGTGGGAAGGGCGGGCGCGGTGCGGGCGCGGTCGGCCGTCGGACCGGCCCGGCCGGTCGCCCCGCTGCTGCGGGTGCTGGCCGTCGTCGCCGCGACCCTCGCCCTCGGCCACTGGGCGGCCGGGCCGGTCACCCGGGCCGAGGCGGCCGCGACCGCGGCGGCGGCCCGCTGGTGCGGCCTCACGTCGGCCCGCCAACTGCCCGGCACCGACCTGGTGCACGGCTTCCACGGCCACCAGCCGTTCTTCATCCGGATCAGCCCGTCCTGCTCGGCGCTGACCGTGGCGGCGGCCTGCGCGGGCGTGTCGCTGCTGGTCCTCGGCGGGAGCCTGCGCCGGCGGCTGGTCGGCGCGGCGGCCGCGGCGGCGCTGTTCACCGCGGCGAACCTGGCCCGGCTGGTGGCCGTGCTGTGGGTCGGCCAGGACTACGGCATCCCCACGATGGTCGGCTTCCACGACTGGGGCGGGACGCTGTGGTCGTACCTGATGCTGCTGCTCGCGGTGCTGCTGATGGTCGCGCTGCGGATCGAGAGGCGTGCGGGGGAAGCGAGTTGACGACGGACGAGCGGGAGGCGGAGATGACCGTGCGGGTGCTGGTGACCGGGGGCGGCGGTCCGGCCGGGGTGGTGCTGGCCCGGGAGGTCGCGCGGGCCGGGCTGGTGCCGGTGGTCGGCGACGCGGACCCGCAGGGCGCCGGACTGCACCTCGGGTACGAGTCGGTGCCGCTGCCCGCGGCCCGGGAGGCCGGGTTCGCGCGCCGGCTGCTGGCGGCCGCGGTGCACCGGGAGTGCGCCGCCGTGCTGGTGACGGTCGGCGAGGAGCTGGAGCAACTCGCCGGGCGGGAGCGCGAGTTCACCGACCAGGGGATCGCGGCCTGGTTCCCGGGGGAGCGGACCGTCACCGCCTGCCTGGACAAGTGGGCCTTCGCGGGGGCGATCGCCGGGATCCCCGCCCCGGGCACGGCCCTCGGCGGGCCCGGCGCCCTGCCCGGCCCGTGGATCGTCAAGCCGCGCCGCGGCCGGGGCTCGCGCGACGTGCACGCGGTCCACGACCCGGCGGACTTCCCCACCCTGCTGCGGCGCGTCCCGGAGCCGATCGTGCAGACCCTGCTGCCCGGACGGGAGTTCACCGCGGACTGTCTGATCGGCCGGGACGGCACCGTGCACGCCGCCGTCCCGCGCTGGCGCACCCAGGTGCGCGGCGGCATCGCCACCCGGGGCACCACCTTTGCCGACCCGCGGGTGGACGAGCTGGTGGAGCGGCTGACCGGGGCGCTCGGCCTGACCGGACTGGTCAACGTCCAGGGCTTCCTGGCGGCGGACGGCCCGGCCCGGGTGGTGGAGGTCAACCCGCGCTGCTCCGGCGGCCTGCCGATCTCGCTGGCGGCGGGCGCCGACCTGGTCGGCCAGTACCTGCGGCTGCTGCTCGGCGGGGCGGCGGACCCGGCGGCGCTGCGCTACGAGCCGGGGGTGACCACGGTGCGCAGCTTCACCGAGCACCGGGTGCACGGGTTCGGGCCAGATGTGCGGGTGGCCGAAGGGGGTTGAGGGGGGCGTCGGCGCTGGTGGGGGCGGGGAGCGCGGATGGCCCGAACTGTGCGTACATGACCAACACTTGGTTGTCGAATGCACCCATCGCGCCTAGCGTCGTGGCGCCGGCGCGGCCGTACGGGAGACGGCCCCGCCCCCGCCACCACCACCGGGGCGGCGCGGCGCCGGCTCTCCGAGGAAGGGCCACCACCTCGCATGTGCGGGATCACCGGATGGGTCTCGTTCGACCGGGACCTGAGCACGGAACACGCCACCCTCGCCGCGATGACCGCCACCATGGCCTGCCGCGGCCCGGACGCCGCCGGCGTCTGGCTCGACACCCACGTCGGCCTCGGCCACCGGCGGCTCGCCGTCATCGACCTCGACGGCGGCCGCCAGCCGATGGCCGCCGAGCACGACGGCCGCACCGTCCTCGTCACCACCTACAGCGGCGAGATCTACAACTACCGCGAACTGCGCGCCGAACTGACCGCCCGCGGCCACGCCTTCCGCACCGAGAGCGACACCGAGGTCGCCCTGCACGCCTACCTGGAGTGGGGCGAGGCGTTCACCGAGCACCTCAACGGCATGTACGCCTTCGCGCTCTGGGACCCGCGCACCGAGGAACTGCTGCTGGTGCGCGACCGGATGGGCATCAAACCGCTCTACTACTGGCCCACCCCCGACGGCGTGCTGTTCGGCTCCGAACCCAAGGCCATCCTCGCCCACCCCGGGGCGCGCGCCGTCGTCGACGCCGAGGGCCTGGCCGAACTGCTCGCCCTCACCAAGACCCCCGGCCACGCCGTCTACCGCGGCATGCGCGAACTCAAGCCCGGCCACACCCTGCGGGTCCGCCGCCAGGGCATCACCGAACGCCGCTACTGGGCGCTGGAGTCGTACGAGCACACCGACGACCTGCCCACCACCATCGCCACCGTCCGCGAACTGCTCGACGACATCGTCGCCCGCCAGCTGATCGCCGACGTCCCGCTGTGCACCCTGCTCTCCGGCGGCCTCGACTCCTCGGTGATCACCGCGCTCGCCGCCCGCGGCCTGGCCGCCGCCGGACGGGGCCCGGTGCGCTCCTTCGCCGTCGACTTCACCGGCCAGGCCGAGAACTTCGTCCCCGACCAGCTGCGCGGCACCCCGGACGGCCCCTACGCGCACGCGCTGGCCGAGCACGTCGGCTCCGCGCACCGCGACATCGTGCTGGACACCGCCGACCTGACGGACCGCCGCAACCGGGACGCCGTGCTCGCCGCCCGCGACCTGCCGAGCGGCCTCGGCGAGGGCGACACCTCGCTCTACCTGCTGTTCAAGGCGATCCGCGAACAGTCCACCGTCGCGCTGTCCGGCGAGTCCGCCGACGAGGTGTTCGGCGGCTACCTGTGGTTCCACCACCCGGACGCCGTCTCCCACGACGGCTTCCCCTGGATGTACGTCCTCGCCAAGGGCTTCACCGGCGGCACCCCCCGGCTCGGCCCGCACTCCCTGCTCGCCCCCGGCCTGCTCGCCAAGCTCGACCTCCCCGGCTACCGGGACGCCCGCTACCGCGAGGCGCTCGCCGAAGTCCCCCGGCTGGCCGGGGAGAGCGGCCACGAACGCCGGATGCGCGAGATCAGCCACCTGCACCTGACCCGCTTCGTGCAGAGCCTGCTCGACCGCAAGGACCGCGCCTCGATGGCCGTCGGCCTGGAGGTCCGCGTCCCGTTCTGCGACCACCGCCTGGTCCAGTACGTCTTCAACACCCCCTGGGCGATGAAGAACTTCGACGGCCGGGAGAAGTCCCTGCTGCGCGCCGCCACCCGCGACGTGCTCCCCGAGGCCGTCGCCCAGCGGGTCAAGAGCCCCTACCCCTCCACCCAGGACCCGCGCTACGCCGAGGCGCTGCGCGCCGAACTCGGCGAACTGCTGGCCGACCGCGACGCCCCCGCCCGCGACCTGCTCGACCTCGCCGCCACCCGCACGGCCGTCGCCGACGCGCCCGGCACCGACCTGCGCAACGCCGGCGAGGTGGTGCTGCTGCTGGACGGCTGGCTGCGCCGGCACCGGGTGTCGCTGGAGCTGTAGGGCACGGGAGCGTCGGGGCGTCGGCGGGGGGCGGGCGGGTGCGGGCCGCCGCCGGCGCCCCGGGGTCACCGCGGGCGGCGGACGGTCAGGCCGCGGCAGCGCCAGGACAGTCGGCGGGCGTTCGGGCGCGGGCGGCGGTGGCCGTAGCGGCCGCCCGCGACGGACAGGTTGACGATGATCCAGGCCCGCCAGTCGGGGCCGACGCCGCGGCCGTCGGCGTGCACCTCGCGGCCGTCCAGCTCCCAGCGGACCGAGTCGGTGCCGAAGGTGCAGGCGACGGCGAACCAGCGGCCCGGCGTCACCAGCCCGTCCAGGTAGGCCGGGTCGCCGGGGCGGACGTGGTTGCTCAGCTCCAGCAGCCGGGGGTGGTCGTCGTGGTACTCCAGCACGTCCACCTCCCCGTGGCCGGTCTGCGGCCGGCCGGGGGCGGCGTCCCGCCCCCAGGTCCAGATCGCGGGCCAGACGCCCTGGTCCGCCGTCACCTGGCAGCGGGCCTCCAGCCGGTCGCCGGGCCGCAGTTCGAAGCCGCCCGCGGTGCCCTCGGTGGTCACCAGCGGGGTGCGCCAGCTGCCCGCGTTCTCCCGCAGTGCGGTGAACCGGTCCCCGTCCGGGCCGTAGCCGGGCACCAGGTGGTCGAGCTTGTTGTCGCCGGTGTTGCGCCCGCCCGGCGGGTACGCGGAGGAGGCCCCGGCGGCCCACTGCGAACGGTCCGAGAACGGGGCGTCGAACACGACGGGCGCCGAGGAGGGGTCGGCGGGCGGGGACGGGTCGGACGGCGGGGTGGTCATGCGGTCACGCTCCGGCGGTGCGGTGGAGGACGGGCAACCCGGGGCATTCCCGGCGAAACGCCGCGCCATCCCCCGGTCGCCGGGCGCGCGGAAGTGCGCCGGGGCGCGCGGTGGCACGTTGCGGCACGCCACCGCCGGCTTCAGGAGTCCCGGTCGTCGGCGCCGGTGGCGAGCACGCGCAGGGCGGCGCGCAGGGCGGCCGCGTCGGGGGCGGGCAGGGCGGCCAGGAACTCCCGTTCGGTGCGCAGCCGGACCTCCTCCGCCCGGTCGAGCAACTGCCGTCCCCGGTCGGTGAGTCGGACGGTGTTCTTGCGGCGGTCGGCGGGGCTGCGGACCCGTTCGGCCAGCGACTTCGCCTCCAGGGCGTCGACCAGCGCGACCATCGTGGTGCGGTCCACGCCCAGCCGTCCGGCGGCCTCCTGCTGGGAGAGCGGGGCGCCGGCGGCCAGTACGGCGAGCACGGCGAGTTCGCGCCCGTCCGTGCCGAGCGGGGCGAGCGCCCGGGCGGAGGTCTCGGTGTAGCGCAGGTGGGCGTGCTTGAGCAGGTAGCCGAGCCGGTCGGTGAGCTGCTCGGGGCGGGCGTCGCTGGTCATGGGGCGAGGATAGCCGGGGCCGCTGATGTTCACAGGGGGCGATAGTCAGCAGCGCTGACGATCGGCTAGGCTGACGAAACATGGACCGACTCACCCCGCCGGAGGTCACCTTCGGCGTCAAGACCACACCCATGCGCGTCGGCTACCCCGAGATCCTGCGGGTCTGGGAGGAGGCCGACGAACTCCCCGAACTCGTCGACGCCTGGCTCTGGGACCACCTGATGCCCCTCGTCGGCCCCAAGGATGGCGACGTCCTGGAGGGCTGGACCCTGCTCAGCGCGCTCGCCGCCCGCACCCGGCGGCTGCGGCTCGGCCTGCTGGTCACCGCCAACCCGCTGCGCCGCCCCGCGCTGCTCGGCAAGATGGCCACCACCGTCGACGTCCTCTCCGGCGGGCGGCTGGTCATGGGCCTCGGCGTCGGCGGCACCCACCAGCCCGCCGGGGCGGGCGGCATCGCGGGCGAGAACCCCGCCGTCGCCGAGTACGCCGGCTACGGCCTCGACCTGGTGCCGCCCGGCGAGGGCATCGCCCGGCTCGCCGAGACGATCGAGGTGCTGCGCGGCATGTGGAGCGGCGAGGCGTTCGACTACGCCGGGCGCTGGACCACCCTGACCGGCAACCACAACCGGCCGGGCCCGGTGCAGCGCCCCGGCCCGCCGATCCTGATCGGCGGCTGGGGGACGAGACTGCTGCGCCTGGTCGCCGAACGGGCCGACATCTGGAACGTCCCCGGCCCGCCGCACAACGCCGTCGCCGCCGTCGCCGAACGCGCCCGCGTGCTGGACGCGCACTGCGCCGCGATCGGCCGCGACCCCGCGACGCTCACCCGCTCCGTGCAGTACATCGTCTCCTACCAGGACCCGGCCCGGGACCGGGCCGTGCTCGCCGAGCTGATCGCCGCGGGCTTCACCCACCTGGTGCTGAGCCTGCGCGCGCCCTACCCGCCGGGCGTCGCGAAGTGGCTGGTGGAGGAGATCGTCCGGCCGCTGCGCGGGGAGTGACGCGCGCTCGGGCGGCGGGCGTTCAGGCGCGCTGGGGACCAGGCGGAGGGCGTTCAGGCGGTGGGCGGGAAGTCGGCGTCGACCAGGGCGGCCGCCCCGGACGGGTCGTGCCCGGCGCGGCGCAGCAGGCCGTCCAGGAGGTAGCTGCCCGGCTCGGCGGGGTGGCGGACCTCCAGGCGCAGGTCGGCGGAGAAGCGGTCCCAGGCCAGCGCGGCGTCCAGGTCGGGGCGCCGGACGGCCAGGTCCTCCAGCAGCCGCCAGGCCAGCGCGGAACGCTCCTCGCGCCGGGCCGGGTCGCAGGCTTCCAGGGCCGCCGCGATCCGCCGGTCCTCCGGCCGCTCCGCCGCCAACTCGGCCAGCACCGGCAGCAGTTCGGGCCGGCCGAGGACCGCGGCGGCGGACAGCGTCAGCGGGTGCGGCTCCACGTACGTCTCCAGCAGGTCGATCAGCCGGGGCAGCACCGACGCGTCCTGACGGTTGGCCAGGCCGCGCACCGCCTCCTCGGCGACCTCCTCGTCCTCGTCGTCCAGCCGCTCGTGCAGCGCGGCCCGGACCGCCGGGCCGTACGCCTCGCCCAGGGTGCCGAGCCCGAACACCGCCGCGTCCCGCACCGGCGGGGCCGCGTCCCGGCTGAGCGCCAGCAGGGCGCGCACCCGGGGCGAGTCCTGGACCGGCTCGCCCACGAACGGCAGCGCCTTCGCCACCGCCAGGCGCACCTCCCCGTCCGGGTGCCCGGCCAGCTCCAGCAGCACCGGCAGCGCCCGCTCGTCCTGCGCCGCCCCCAGCACGTCCACCAGCGCGGACAGCGCGGGCCCGTCCGGCTCCCGCCCCGCCCGGGGCAGCACGGTGGCCACCGCCCAGGCCCGCAGTGCGTCCGCCCCGGGCGCGGTGCGCGCCGCCTGCCGCCGGTAGCCGGCGGCCCGTTGGGAAGGCTCGGCGGCGGACAGCAGGGCGCCCGCCGCGCGCAGGTCGTCGTCCGGGGCCCGGGTCTCGTCGCTCACCCGCCCGAGTGTGGCCGGTCCGCGGCGCCGCGCGCCACGGGATTACCGGGCCGGTCAGGCCGGGCGGGTGGCCGCCTCCAGGGCGATCAGGACGGAGCGGTACGCGCGGCCGGTGGCGTGGTCCATGCCGATCTCGCACGTCCGGTTGGCGCTCAGGTGGTCGTCGAAGCTCCGGGCCAGCACCTCGGCGGCCTCCTGCCGGGTCGCCGAGGCGGTCAGCTCCTCGTGCAGCAGGCCGCGGTCGCCCGCGAAGCCGCAGCACTCCGCGTACACCGGGGTCACCACCTCGCCGCTGACCGCCCCGGCGACGGCCGCCAGGTCGCCGACCACGTCCAGGTGGCGCATCGAGCAGGTGGGGTGCAGCACGGCGCTGGCCAGCGGGGCGGTCACGGTCAGCCGCGGCAGCAGGCCGGCCGCCCAGCTGGTGGAGTCGACGACGGTCAGCCCGGCGTGGCGCTCGCGGTTCTCGTCGCTCAGGTACGGCAGCACCTCCTCGGCGATGCCGAGCGTGCACGAGGAGGCGTCGACCACCAGCGGCAGCTCGCCGTGGCCGGTCCACTCCCAGGCCCGTTCGACGATCCGGTTCGCCATCAGCGCGTTGCCGTCGTCGTACCCCTTGGAGTGCCAGATGGTCGCGCAGCACGTCCCCGGCAGGTCGGCGGGGATCCACACCGGCCTCCCGGCCCGCCGGGAGACGTCCACCACCGCCTGCGGCAGCGAGGCGTGCCGCCCGTCGCCGGTGGAGTCGAAGATCCGGTTCACGCAGGCCACGTAGTAGACGGCCGCCGCCTCCGCGCGCGGCCCGGTGGGCGGCAGCGCCCTCGCCGCGCCGGACGGGACCTCCGGCAGCCAGGCCGGGACGAGGTCGGGCCGGACGGCGGCGCGGGCCAGGCCGGTGGCGCCGGCCAGCAGCCGGTCAGGCAGGTGGGCGGCCGCGGTCAGCCCGGTGCGGGCGGCGGCCTCCAGCAGCGCGAAGCGGTCCGCGGCCGTCGCGGCGTTCCGCTCCTCGAAGGCGGAGTGCCGCCGGTGCCGGAACTCCTTCATCAGCGCGCCGGTGTCGATGCCGACCGGGCAGGCCAGCTTGCAGGTCGAGTCGCCCGCGCAGGTGTCCACCGCGTCGTAGCCGTACGAGTCGAGCAGCTCGTCCAGCACCTTCGAGCCGTCCCGCTGCCGGGTCATCTCGCGGCGCAGCACGATCCGCTGGCGCGGCGAGGTGGTCAGGTCGTGGCTGGGGCAGACCGCCTCGCAGAAGCCGCACTCGATGCACGGGTCGGCGATCGCCTCGACCGTCGGGATCGACTTGAGGCCCTTGAGGTGGATCTCCGGGTCGCGGCTGAGCACCACCCCCGGGGCGAGGACGCCGTGCGGGTCGAACAGCTCCTTGATCCGCCACATCAGCGCGGTCGCCCGCTCGCCCCACTCCAGCGCCAGGTACGGCGCGAGGTTGCGCCCGGTGGCGTGCTCGGCCTTCAGCGCGCCGTCGAAGCGCTCGACGGTCATCGTGCAGAACGCGTCCATGAAGGCGGCGTACCGGCGGACGTCCTCGGGGCGGGCGGCGTCGAAGGTCAGCAGGAAGTGCAGGTTGCCGTGCGCGGCGTGCCCGGAGACGGCCGCGTCGAAGCCGTGCGCGGCCTGCAGTTCGAGCAGCGCCGTGCACGCCTCGGCCAGCCGGGCGGGCGGGACGGCGAAGTCCTCGGTGATCAGCGTGGTGCCGGACGGGCGGGACCCGCCGACGGCCGTCACGAACGCCTCCCGGGCGTGCCAGTACCCGGCGGCCACGGCCCGGTCGCGGGTGAACTCGTTGTCGGCGGAGGCCACCGGGCGGACCAGGTCCAGCCCCCGCACGACCCGGCGGGCGGCCCGCTCGTACCCGTCGAGGGTCTCGTCGTCCGGGGCCCGGAACTCCACCAGCAGGGCCGTCACCTCGCGCGGGACCCCGGCCCAGTCGGCCGGGACGCCCGGCACCGAGGCCAGCGCGCGCAGCGTGTTGCCGTCCATCAGCTCCACCGCGCGGGCGCCCAGCGCGTTGAAGTCCGGCACGGCGGCCGCCGCGGCCGCCAGCGACGGGAAGAACAGCAGCGCGGTGGAGGTGCGGCGCTCCAGCGGCACCGTCTCGAACACCGTGTCCGCGATGAAGCCGAGGGTGCCCTCGGAGCCGACCACCAGGCCGCGCAGGATCGCCGCCGGGGTGTCGCCGTCCAGCAGCGCGTCCAACCGGTAGCCGTTGGTGTTCTTCAGCTCGTACTTGGCCCGGATCCTGGCCACCAGCGCGGGGTCCGCCTCGACCTCCCGCTTCAGCGCCAACAGTCCCTCGCAGAGCGCCGGTTCGGCCTCCCGCAGCCGCTCGTCGGCGTCCGCCGCGCCGGTGTCCACCACGGTGCCGGACGGCAGCACGAACGTCACCTCGGACAGCAGCCGGTACGAGTTGCGGGTGGTGCCCGCCGTCATCCCGCACGCGTTGTTCGCCACCACCCCGCCCACCGTGGCCACCCGCCCGCTCGCCGGGTCCGGCCCCAGCAGCCGCCCGTGCCGGGCCAGCGCCGCGTTCGCCCGCAGCACCGTGGTGCCCGGCGCGATCCGGGCCCGCACCCCGTCCGGCAGCAGCCGGACACCGGTCCACGCGCGGCGGACGTCCACCAGGACGTCCTCGCCCTGCGCCTGCCCGTTCAACGACGTCCCCGCGGCCCGGAACACCAGGGTGCGGCCGTTGCGGTGCGCGTACCCGAACACGGCCGCCACGTCCTGGACCGTCTCGGCGAGCACCACCACCTGCGGCACGAAGCGGTACGGGCTCGCGTCGGAGGCGTACTTCACCAGGTCCGACACCTTGCTCAGCACCTTCGCCCCGCCCAGCAGCTCCGTCAGACCCGCCCGCAGCGGCTCCGGCGTCCCGGCCGCCCGCGCGTCCGGGACCTTGTCCGGCGAGTCCAACAGCTCGGCGGGGCGCAGCAGTTGCGGGGACGGGACGAAGAGCGGCACGGCGCAGGTCCTTCTCGCGGAGGTCCGGGGGAGGGGCGGGGACGGTCCGTCGACCCGCCGCGCCCAGCCTGGCACCCCGACCGGCCGGAACGGCCGCACGACGCGCGGGGCTAGACTGGGCCGCGGTCACGACGCCCCCCGGGCGTCCGGGAGGCGCAGGAGGTGAGAGCGGTGGAGTGCAGTAGTCCGGGCCGAAGTCGGCCCCGCTCCGGGAAGTTCCCACCCGTTCCCGGCCCCCGGCAGCACCGCCCGCGCCGCGCCGCCCGCTGAACCCCGCGTTCCGCACCGGCCCCGCCCCGCGCCGCGTCCGCCACTGGGGCCCGCCGCCCATCCCGCTCCGCCCCGCTCCTCGGCCCGGGACCGGCGACACAGACCCGTGGAGGTACCGCCGTGTCCGACTGGCGTGTGCGCGCCGTGCGCGCGAGCAAGCGACCCTTCAGCCGCACCCCCGCCCGGCGCCCCGCCGACCGCGCCGCGGCCCCCGAACACTCCATGGACCCGCGCTCCGACCAGGACCACGACACCGACCAGCCCGGCGCCCTGGAACGCTCCGTGGTCGACGCCGCCGTCTACCGCGACGGCCACCGGATAGAGGCCCCCGCCGGCCTCGCCGAGATCTACCGCGAACTCCCCGGCAAGCCCGGCACCATGGCCTGGATCGGCCTCTACCGCCCCGCCGAAGCCCAACTCGTCGAAGCCGCCGAACAGTTCGACCTGCACGAACTCGCCCTGGAAGACGCCATCGTCGCCCACCAGCGCCCCAAGCTGGAACGCTACGGCGACACCCTGTTCGTGGTGCTGCGCGCCGCCCGCTACCTCGACGACGTCGAGGAGGTCGACTTCGGCGAGATCCACCTCTTCGTCGGCCCCGACTTCGTCCTCACCGTCCGGCACTCCCAGTCGCCCGACATCTCCATGGTCCGCAGCCGCCTCGAAGCCGACCCCGACCTGCTCGCCCTCGGCCCCGAAGCCGTCCTCTACGCCATCCTCGACGCCGTCGTCGACGGCTACGCCCCCGTCATCGCCGGCCTCCAGCACGACATCGACGAGATCGAGACCGAGGTCTTCGGCGGCGACCCCGAAGTCTCCCGCCGCATCTACGAACTCTCCCGCGAGGTCATCGAGTTCCAGCGCGCCACCGGCCCCCTGCTGGAGATCCTGCGCGCCCTCGAAGGCGGCTTCCAGAAGTACGGCACCGACGAGGAACTCCAGCGCTACCTGCGCGACGTCGCCGACCACGCCACCTACGCCGCCGAACGCGTCGACGGCTTCCGCCAGATGCTCCAGAACATCCTCACCGTCAACGCCACCCTCGTCTCCCAGCGCCAGAACGAGGAGATGAAGCAACTCGCCGAAGCCGGCCACGCCCAGAACGACGAGATCAAGAAGATCTCCTCCTGGGCCGCCATCCTCTTCGCCCCCACCCTCATCGGCACCGTCTACGGCATGAACTTCGAGGAGATGCCGGAACTCCACTGGGTCTTCGGCTACCCCTTCGCGATCGGCCTGATGGGCGTGGTCTGCGTCAGCCTCTACCTGATCTTCAAGCGTCGCAACTGGCTGTAGCCGACACCGGCGGGGCCGGGCCCGTAGTGAGGGTCGGCCCCGCCGATCGGGCGCTACCCGGTGCTGTCCGGCAGTAGCTTGCGGGCCTGGTCGGCCCATGCGCTCATAAGTGCGACGATCGAACGCAACTGCTGCAGCGCGCCGGAGATGTCCTTCACAGGTTTACGCAACTGCCGGCTCATCAGGTGCATGCGGCCGATAGCCGTGATCAGGGTGGTGAGATCGGAGAGAGAACTTCCGATCCCTTCGTCCATCGAGACGAGTTGTCCGAGGAATTCGCGGGAATCCTCGTCGAGCTCCTCGGAGTCCGTCGTTCGGACGATCTCCAATGCCGTCCCTATCCCGCTGTCCAGGGTTGCCATCCTGGTCACTAAGTTCTGTGCGGCGATGTGCATCTCGCGAGCCGGTGCGGTGAGCGCGTCAGCGAGCCGTGCCACTGCCGCGAACCGTGCGCTCGCCGGTGCATTGGCTTGGGTGAGGTCGAGGACTTCGGCGTTGTGCCGTGCGGTCAGCGTGCCGATGGTCTCGACTGCTCCGGTGAGCGTGCCCAGCTGTCCGGTCAGTTCGGCCAACTCGTTCTCGATGGTCACGAAGTCGTCGAGCAGGCCCGGCCGGTCGTCGTCCTCTTCCTCTCCCCGTTCCGTCTCGCCGGGCTGCTCCGGCACCGGGGAGCCGGCGAGCTGGATCGCCCGCAACACACGGGCGGGCGTCAGGAGTTCGAAGCCGTCACGGAGGCCGGCTGCCAGGGCGCCCTCGATCAGACGCCGGGTCCCCGCGAACGAGGTACGGGTCCGTTGGTACTTGATGGTTCGCACCGATGCAATATCGAAGGGCAGTTGGCCGTCCTCCCCGATGTGGATGACCGGACCGCCTCCGAGATGGCGGAGCCCCAGCTCGTACATCACGTTGGGGTTGCCGCCGCTGACGTCCGCGACTACCAGGTCGGACTCGATGACGTGGCGACAGATCTGCTCGTTGATGTCACCGGGACTGGCGATGCCGTCCGCGCGCAGGGCGGTGATGCCGAACTTCGCACAGGCGGGTGCGATCACTTCCTCGAACACCTCCAAGTGGTGCTCGTACGCGTCGCGTTCGAGGCTGCCGTGGGCGGCGTAGGAGTTGCCGATCGGGCCGATCACGAAGCACTGCCGGGGCCGGTCGGGCTGCTGCTCCAGGGGCGGCGAGGTCATGCGGAGTCCTCCGTTCCGAGTTCGTCGAGTCGGGCGGCGACCGCAGCACCGGTGGCCAGGTCGGACGCGTACACCGGGCGTTCTTCGATGCCGAGCGAGCGCAGCAGGTCGGCGGTGGCGATGCGGTACTGCCTGCCGACCCGGAGCACGGGGCACGGGAAGGCGTTGCGGCGGACGAGCCGGTACGCGGTAGCGGGGCAGACACCGACCGCGCGGGCTGCCGTGCGCAGGTCGATGCTCAGGGGCAGGTCGAAGGCTTCGGCGAACCCCATTGGCGGGTCGGATCGGGTACTCATCGCTGCCCCTGGACGAGTCGGAGTGCCAGGGTCCCGACGAGCCGTGCCTCGTGGTGTCGGCGGGCCCGGAAAGCCAGTTCGGGCAGGCCCGTGTTGTGAGCGAGCGCGCCGAGCCGCTCGCCCTCCATCCGGTGCTGCGGTCCGGTGAACCGGAGAGTGGCGGACAGTTCGGTCGGACAGGGAGCCGAAGCCATCTGCGATTCCGGCTGTTTGTCGTGGAGTTGGCAGGCGATTGGTGACGGTGCGATGTTGCGCGCCCGAGCGAAGCGGCTGATATCAACGACCGGGATTTCCTTTCTGGCCCGGGAGGCGTACGTCCACATCTGCCTGATCCCGCCCCTGATCAGCAGGCTGCCGACGCAGGGCGTTTCCGGATCTGCGACAGCAAGAGCGGTGAGGATGCCCAGGACGGCCTCCGCCTCCAGGTCGGAGCGTTCGAGCCGCCAGAGGTCCAGGAGCCGGTACAGGTGTCGGTTCATCCCGGGCAGCGTCAGCCAGACCAGGAGCAGCGTGCGCATGCCGGGGCTCTCCCGGGACTCGGACCGGGCGTCGGTGACTGCCTGCCGCCAGATCTCCGGCCGCAGGGCGTCGTCGTGGTGTGGTCGGTAGAGGGCCTCGCGGCACTCCGCGGGGGAGAGGCACAGTTCCCCGTCGTCCGTGCGGACGGTCAGACGGGGCTGCCCGGCCTCCGGTTCGGCCAGCAGGGCACGGCTGATGCGTTTGAAGGTGAACGGGGCCGTCCAGCTCATCGGTTCTCCTCTCCTACCGGGTCGGGCCCGGCAGTCGACAGGGCCTGGGCGGCACGCGCGCAGGCAAGGGAAAGGCGCTGGAGTGCGGACCGGAGTCCGGCGGTGCGCAGCACCGGAAGCGGTACGGGCAGCGCCGGAGTGGGGCGGCGGCCGGGTGGTGCAGCCGTTGCGGGGGTGGAGTGGATGTGGATGCCGCCGTAAACCGCGTGTCCGACGTTCACTCCGTGCTCCAGCCACTGGATCCGGCCGCCCCCGTCGGTCGGCGGGGCGGTGCCCGGGCGGGCTGTCACCCGAGACGCCTGGCGGCGGCGTTGGAGGGAAGGGGCGCGGGCCTGATGGTGATGGCGCCGTGCACGTCCCGTCCCACGGCAGCGCCGTGGCGCACGTGCTGGGTGAGTGCGGCCGCGGTCGGGAAGTCGTTGGCCGAGGCCGAAGGCGGGTTGAGCGGGAGGTCCGTGAACTCGCGCAGGTCGTCCGCTCCGTGGCCCGGGACCCGGATCCAGCCGTAGGAGAGGAACTCCTTGATCCGCACGTGGACGCGCCGGTACTGGGCGGGGTCGAGACCGGGCTGTCCGGAGCGGACCACGTCCTGGTAGAGCCGGTCGGAGACGATGACGGCCAAGTCCGCGGCCAGGAGGCCGGCCAGGACCGCCTTCAGTTGGTGCGCGTTGACGTACCGGGCCACGGCGACCGGTGCCGGTCCCGCGTGGCCGAGCGCGGCGGTCGTGGCGACGCCGGAGTCGATCGCCAACCGCATTCGCAGGCGCGGCCCCTCCGCCCGGGCGTTGAGCATCCGCAGGCAGACCGCGAGGTGGTGGACGAACGGCCCGAGGACGACCGCCTCCGGAACGTCTGCCGGGAGGACGTCGAACTCCGCGTCGCCCTGGGGTTGGCGCTCCCAGCCCGTGCGGTCCAGTCCGGAGCGCCGGGCCGCCTCGTCCAGCAGTCGGACCAGGTCCGTCTGGACGGTGGACTGGGCCAGGGTGTCGAGGCGGCTGTACTGCTCCACGTCCACCGCCAGGCACAGCCGGCGGTGCGGGGTAGTGCCCGAAGGCAGGAGGCAGGGGCTCTTGTTCATGGCAACTGGCCACCTTTCCAAGGGGATTGGGTGCGGTGCACGCCAACTGTGGAGGAGGGGGCCGCGATTGCCGCAGCATCATGCATTTATGCGGAATGCTTGACAGGGGAAGGAGCTGCATCCAGGAGCGCGGTCACGCGTAGGCGGTCCATATCGCAGACATGGGTCCGCCGTTCGCCCCTGGTGATCAGTTCCAATCGGCTCAGTTCGGCGAACGCCTCTTGTACGGCGCGTACCTTCGCGCCGGCGAGGGAAGCGAACTCGGGTTGTGTCAAGTTCACCTCGATGCGGTACGTCTTCCGGGGCGGGCTTCCGCGGTCGGGGATTCGGGTGCCATACGAGTCCGCGAGTTCGACCAGGACCCGGGCCAGCCGGATCAGGACCGAATACGCGCCGAATTCCAGCCGCCGACGGTCGGACCTGCGCAGACGCTCGCCCAGGACCTGGTGGAGGGCGATCATCGCCTCGGGATGCTCCCGGAGGAAGAGCAGCAGATCGGGCCAGGCGATGACGCGGGCCACGCCGTCGCAGCAGGCCGTGACGGTGGCCGTTCGCGGCCCGCAGCTCATCGCGGCGATCTCGCCCAACAGTTCGCCGGAGACCTTGATGTCCACGAGCGAGGTCTTGTGGTCGTCGATTCGGCGGGTGACTTTCGCCGATCCCTGGAGGAGTAACCACACCTCCTGTCGGCCGTCCCCCTCCTCGATGAGGACCTGTCCGGAGGTGAATCGCCGGGTGCAGCCGATTCGATCCAGGGCCTTCCGGGCTTCAGCGGTGAGGGAACGGAGGAAGGGAGAACGGCCAGTCGACCGGGAGTCGTCCATGCATTCAGCACAGCACGGCGCATCCGGCCGGAACAGGTGTTTCCCACCCCGGCCGTACGTGCGCCGGGGGCGTACGGCAGCATGCGGACGGATCGGGTACCGGGGTCAGTCCCGGTCGGCCGCGGTGATCGCCTCGGTGACGCCGAAAGCACCTTTCAGCAGCAATCCGTCCAGCAGGTCCAGGATTTCGGTGCGCCGTACCCTCGGCGTGGCGCGGGCATGGGCCCTGACCAGTAGTTCGCCGATGTGGTGGGCGTCGGCAGCCGCCCTCGTGCGGATGTCCGCCGCGTCCTTGCCGAACACTTCGAGGAACCGGCGGGCACAGGTCAGAGCCAACTCGTCGATCCGGTCCGGGGCGTCGTCGAGGGTGATCAGCAACTGGGGTAGGGCGGGTTCGAACGCACGCGACTCCATCAAGGCGTTCAACGTCGCGCGTACCGGTACCAGACGGTGTCCACGCAGCGCCACGGCGACGGTGGCGGCGGCTTCCCGGACGTCCTCGTCAGGGTGGTGGAAGAAGCGGACCAGTGCGTGGTGGGCGAGGGCCGCGTCCCCCGCGTGCGTGAGGCGTTGCGCGCACACCTCGGCGGCGCCCTGCATCCGGGCACCGTCGTTCCCGGAGAGGACCGCGGCCAGGAACTCGTTCGTCTCCCAGTCCAGCGCCGCGAGGGCGGCGACCTGGCCGCCGGCCTTCCGCACCGAGGCGGCCTCGGAGTGCAGCATGCGGTGGATCACCGGGTGTCCTGCCACCGGATCGCCGTGGCACAGGGCCACGAACAGGCGCAGCACGAAGGGCGAGGCCAGCAGTGGATCAGGAGCCTGGACGAGCACGTCGAACGCGCGGGCCACGGTGTCGCGATCGTGGCGCAGCGCGGCATGCAGCAGGTGCGCCACGCAGGCCCGGACCGCGAGGGAGGGGTCGGCCGCGAGCTGGTCCAGGTGCGGCAGGACCAGAGCGGCGCGGCCACCGTCCGGGTCGGCGAGCAGGAGGTTTCCCAGGCTCTCGGCGGCGGTGCCGCGCACGGTGTTGATGCCCGAGGTGACCAGATCGCGGTTGACGTCCTCCAGCACCGCGGCGGTCGCGGCAGGGGTGGGATCGCCGGAGTCCAGGGCGCAGCGCAGGAGTACTTCCACCAGGTCCAGTGGGACGGCGTCCAGGTGCCTGCGGACCGCCCAGCCCAGCCAACGGTCGTGGGCGGGTTTGCGCCCACGGGCGAAGTGGCGGACGGCGGCGAAGAGCGGCGCCGGGGCGTCGAGCTGCTTGGCGTCGCCGAGACCGCGGAGCAGCGAGGAGCCGTAAGCCGGATGCGTACCGGCATCGATCCGCAGCGCGAGCCGGGCGAACCGGGTGGGGTCCTGCTCCGTCGCGCTGTGCAACACGTGGGAGAGCTCGTAGGCACCGCCGGTGCCGGTCGACCAGTCGGTGCGGTCCTGGCTGTGCTTCTTCAGCGCGGCCAACCACTGGTCGTCGCTCATCTGCCGGGCCGATTCCGAGGGGATCGGAGATCGGGCGAAGCCGACTGTCATCGCCTGCGGCGCCTCCGGTTCCATCCGGCTGAGCAGGCGGCGGAGTTCGTCCAACCGTCGTCCCGCAGGGGTGGAGAGCCGGTCTTCGGGCAGGGCGGAGAGGAGGGCGAACTCGTGCCAGGGCGACAGCTCGCCGTTGTACGGGAGGCGTAGGTGCAGAATCAGCCGTTCAAGGTCCGCGAGCGTGTCATCGGGCAGCACATCGCCGATGGCGACCAGGAGGTCACGTGCGCCCCAGGTGGAGTGCGACGCATAGCCCACGAACAGTCGGTGTGTTCCTCTCAGTAGGAGTTCGGCCGACCACGGTGCGAGTGGGGCCCCGATCGAGGAGAGCGTCCGGTAGACAAGCCAGAACGCGGCCTCGAACGGGGCAGCCGCCAGTTGCGCCAGGAGCCTGCGGGCTCCGGCGAGGTCCCGTTCCGCTACTGCCTGCAGCGCGGCGGCTGCACCGTGGTACAGCGCTCCGGCAAGGTCATCGGGGTGGTCGCCGGGATACCGGTAGGCGAAGTGCCCGTCATAGGCCGGACCGCCACCCTGCCTGGGTACGGCGGTCGCGGCCATGACCCGCAACAGCATCGGCAGGACCTGCGCGCAGTACTCCGCAGGAGCGCCGAGCGCGGCGGCGGTGATCACCTCCACCGCAGAACGGTCCCGGACGGTCAGGGCGGTCATCCGGCCCCGGTCGTCCAGGTGGAGCGGGCCGGAAGGGACGGCCAGCTGAGCGTCGATCAATTCGACAGCCCAGGTCGGGTGCTCGTCGACGAAGTCCTCTGCCGCCAGCCAGACGAGGTGCTCGCGGCCTGCGAGGTGCCCCGCCCGCAGGGCGCCCAACAGGAGGTCGAAGAGGAGCCGACTGCCGGAGACCTTCGCGAAGCGGACAATCCAAGCCAGCCAGGAGCCGAACTGCGGGTGCGCGGTGTGCAGTGCCAACAGGCGGGCCGCCCGGTCGGGGAACTCGGCGGCGCCGGCGCCCATCAGTTGGACTGCCCACTCCTGTTCCCGGGCATCGGCGCTGCTCAGCCAGTCGTCGATCGCCGCCTCGTCGTCCGCCCGGCGGAACCACTTCGGGCCCCGGAGCGCATTCACCAACTGCTCCAGGAACGGGGGGCGGGTGTCCAGGACCCGGGCGACCACGGCCCACTCCGCGGGCGTGGGATCTGGCAGTCCGCGCAGGACGGCGAGCACCACTTCCTTCAGGTGGTAGCGGATGCTGGGAGCGATGAGCAACGCCTCGACCTCCTCGACGAAGCGCTCCTCGTCCTGCTCCCGCAGGTGGTCGAGGACCTGCCGCACCTGGCCGCGGCGGAACAGTTCCTGCTCGGCACCGGTGAGGAACTCCACCAGGTTCTCGTTCCGCCCGAGCCAGTTCCGGGCGAAGGCGTAGTCGAAGAAGCTCTCGTGGAAGAACGCGAGCTTCCGTCCGTCCCGGACCAGGACGTTCTCCGACACCAGGACCTTCACACTCGCGGCAAGGTCGTCCGTGTCCAACACGCTGTCCGGCACGAACAGTTGTTGGCGGTTGCTCATGGCTGCCACGACTGCCGAGACCACCCGGTGGAAGTGCACCGAGGGTAGCCGAAGTTCGCACTGGGCCCGTTTGAACTCCCAGAACTCATCCAGGAGCTGCCGGGTGGAACGGATTCCGGTGAGTACGTCCGACCGGTCCGGGATCTGGGCCAGTAGGAACAGGTGCAGGGGGGAAGAGAGCATCGCACGCTGTGAGGGTGTCAGTCGGCCCTGATCCAGATCCATACCGGTGAGCGCGGCGTCGACCTGGACGGTGGTGAGCGGACCGACTTCGAGTTGCGCCGACTCGTCAGCGGAGGTGAGTTCACGGATCCGAGGGTCGGCCTTGGCGTCGAAGGCCCGGCAGACGAGAACGACCCGCATGGCCGGGAACGCGGCCGCTTCGCCGAGCAGGTCGGTCACCGGGCCGAAAGCCTCCGAGCTACGACCCGAAGCCAGGCTCACCGCGTCGAGTTGGTCCACGATCAGCACACAGGGGCGGCCTGCCGCGGCAGCTCCGAGTGCGCCGACCGGAGAGCCTGGCAGGCCGATGCGCAGGCCGAGTTGGTGGGTGGAGTCGAAGGCTGCCAACCGGTCCAGGCGGAAGGCGAGCACTGGCGTGCCCGATGCGATCAACGTTTCGATCGCCTGGTGCAGTACGGCGCTCTTCCCGCCGCCTGCGGTGCCCGTCAGCAGAGTGAGTCGCGGGGAGTCGGCCGTGACTCGTTCGACCAGCAGGGCCGCTTCCGTCCGGGGGATGACCGGCCGGAGCAGAGCGGATTCCACGGTCGCCGTCCATCGCCGGGTCGCCGTGGCGACCTCTTCGGCCATTGTGGCGCTCTCCGACCGGCCAGCCGGCCGGAGCCCGTGCGTTGCCAGGCGGGCGGTGATCGCGGGGGCGTCGAGCGTACTGCCGAGACTGGTCATCAGGACGTCGCCGAGGGTCAGTGCGGCAGAATGCCCCGGTGCGCCGGTGAGGATCTGTTCGGCGAGCACCGCATTGGTGTCGATGAGGTCCCGTTCGTTCGGCCACTCCATCCACAGCCCGCGCAGCATGCGCCAGGCTTCCTCGGCCGAGCCGTAGACGGCAGCGGAGGCGAGGGTGTCGAACTGGCTCCCGAGCCCGTCCGAGAGCCACTCCCGTCGGAAGGCCGCGGCGTCGTCGGACCGGCGTGCACGGTCGGTGAGCTCCTCGATCGCCCGAGCGGGGACCGTCGACACGAAGTGGAAGGTGCGACCGCCGTCGACGTGGGTCCGCAGCGCTTCCCAGACGCCCTTATCGCGGAGTGAGAGCACGTTCCAACTGTTCGCGTTCCGGTTCTGCCGCTTCACCTGGTGGGCCTGAGTCAGGCCGTCGCGCCGGTAGAGGAACTCGATGCCGTCGCCCAGCGGGGAGGCCGGTTCGAGGACGATCGAATCACCCCTGCCCAGGAGCACGTTCAGGGCTTGGCGGACCGTCCACGCTGCCTCGTAGCGGTTGCCGAACTTGTCGGCCTCGCCGCCCGGCCGTGGTGTCACTGTCTCCTCCTGCCGACGTGCGGTGCTGGGGCCGCAGTGTGCCCGGAGCGGACCGTACGGCCCGTGCGGCAGGGGTGGGGGCGGGTGTCCGAAGTTGGTTCGGATGTGAGCGAGGGGTTTCATGGTGGGGCGGTTGGTGATCAGTACGCCCACGTCGGGCAGTACTGGACGTGCAGGGCGTCCAGGGGAAGGGGCCGTGGGTAGTGGGGTAGCGGGTGGGGCGGCCCGGGCCGAGGCGGGCGCGCGGGTTTTCAGGCCGGGGTGAGGAGGGTGAGGTGGCCGTCGAGGCGGCGGTAGAGGACGCGGCCGCGGTGGGTGGCCGGGTCGGTGTAGAAGAGGTAGGGCAGGTCGGCGGTGGTCAGGCGGGTGGCGGCCTGCCGGTCGGTGAGCGGCGGGGCGGGGTGCGGGCTGAGGGTGAGCGGGGTGGCGCGGTGGCGGGGCGGGCCGGCGGGGAGGGTGCGGGCCAGGCGGTAGCCGGTGGGGCCGATCCGGTGGACGACGGCGTCGGTCTCGGTGGCCGGGTCGGTGAACAGGTGGATGTCGTAGTCCATCGCGTCCAGGGTGCGGACCGCCGCGTCGGGTGAACACCACACCAGGACGGGTGACTTGACGCGGACGATGCGGGTGGAGAAGGACGCCGGCGGGGTGGGTGCGGCGGCCGGCCAGGGGCGGGGGCGCCAGCTCGCGGAGACGGAGCGGACCCGCTGGCGCAGGCCCTCCGCGAGCCGTTCGGCGGCCTCGCCCGCGGTCCGGGCGGCGAGCTGGACCCGGACCCGGCGCCCGTCGACCTCCGCGTTGACCTGGGCGAGCACCCGTTCCGGCCCCGCGGTGAGCCGGACCCGGACGGCCTCGACCAGGGCGGAGGCGTCCCGGCCGGCGGCGGTGATCCGGGCCCGGGCCAGGGCGAGCGCGTCACCGGGCAGGGAGAGGGAGAGGGAGGAGGTGGACACGGCGGGTGCTCCTTCCGGGAGGG
>NZ_BAAANS010000042.1:0-79320 GCF_039529925.1 Kitasatospora saccharophila
CGGTGGGCACCACCATCAGGGCGCTGACCCGGCGGGCCAGGAAGGTGTCGATCAGGGCGCGTTCGCGGGCGGGGTCGTCGGCGCAGGAGCCCATCAGCAGGGTCAGTCCGCGTTCGCGCACCGCGCTCTCGATCCCTCCCGCGACGGAGCCGAAGAACGGGTTGCCCATGTCGGGGATGATCAGGCCGACGGTGCTGTCCGGGCCGCCGGTGCGGGTGTTGCGGGCCATCAGGTTCGGCTGGAAGCCGAGCCTCTCGACCGCCGCCATGACCTTCTCCCGGGTCTCCCGTGAGGTCGGCCCGTCGCCGTTGAGCACCCGGGAGACGGTCTTGGCGCTCACGCCGACCTCCTGGGCGACGTCGGCGAGCGTCGTGCGACGGGGCGCGGCCATGGTCCACCGTTCCGGCTTCGTCGGGTCCGGGCCCCGCCGCGGCGGGGCCCGGTCTGGTCAGTTCGGGCGGACGCCGGCCGCCTTCGCGGCGGCTTCGTCCGCCACGACAGTACCGCCGCCGTCCCGGTTGACGGTGAGCGCACCGGTCATGATCGCCACCACCTCGGACATGGAGTAGTCGGACGGCTTGATCAGGGCCTCGCGCCGTCCCATCCGGTGGACGTGGATGCGGTCGGCGATCTCGAAGACGTGCGGCATGTTGTGGCTGATCAGGATGACCGGCAGCCCCTTGTCGCGGACCCGGCGGATCAGGTCGAGAACCTGCCCGGACTCCTTGACGCCCAGGGCCGCGGTGGGCTCGTCCATCACCACGACACTGCGGGCCCAGGCGACCGCGCGGGCCACCGCCACGGCCTGGCGCTGGCCGCCGGAGAGGGTCTCCACCGGCTGGGTGAGCGAACGCAGGCCGATCTTCAGGTCGGCCATGTGCGCGGCGGCCTCCTCGCGCATCCGCTTCTTGTCCACCATCCGCAGGACGCTGCCGAGCGGGCCGGGCCGGAGCAGTTCGCGGCCGAGGAACATGTTGGAGGCGATGTCCATCGAGGCCGCCACCGCGAGGTCCTGGTACACGGTCTCGATGCCGTGGGAGCGGGCGTCCTGCGGCCCGTTGAAGCGGATCACCTCGCCGTTCAGGCGGATCTCGCCCTCGTCGGGGGTGACGGCGCCGGTGAGCGCCTTGATCAGGCTGGACTTGCCGGCGCCGTTGTCGCCGATGACGGCCAGCACCTCGCCGGGCAGCAGGTCGAAGTCGGCGCCGTCGATGGCCGTGACGTGGCCGTAGCGCTTGACCAGGCCCCGGGCCTGGATCACGGGGGTGACGGTGGTGGTGCTCATCAGCGGATCCTCTTCCGGGAGATCTGGTCGACGGTCACGGCGAGGATGACCAGGACGCCGGTGATCAGGGTCTGGTAGATGGAGGCGACGCCCATCAGCTGCAGGCCGTTGCGGAACACGCCGACGATCAGTGCGCCGATCAGCGAGCCCAGCACGCTGCCGCGGCCGCCGAACAGGCTGGTGCCGCCCAGGACGACGGCGGTGATGCTGTCGAGGTTGTCGGTCTGCCCGGCCTGCGGGTCGCCGACGCCGGTGCGGGAGATCAGCAGCAGCGCGGCGACGCCGTAGACCAGCCCGGCGATCGCGTACAGGCCGATGGTGAGGCGGCCGGTGCGGATGCCGTTGAGCCGGGCGGCCTCGGGGCTGTTGCCCAGGGCGTAGACGTGGCGGCCCCAGGAGGTGCTGCTCAGCAGGTAGGCGAACAGGCCGAACAGCGCCAGGGCGAGCAGCGAGCCGTAGGTGACGTCGGTGTCGCCGAGCGGGAACGTTTCGCCGAGGAAGGTCAGCGCGCGGGGCAGGTCGCTGACGGTCTGTTCGTTCGAGTAGATGTGGGTGAGTGCGAAGGCCACGTTCAGCATGCCGAGCGTCACGATGAACGGCGGCAGCGGGATCAGCTTCACCAGCAGGCCGTTGAGCAGGCCGAAGCCCGCGCACACCGCCAGGCCCAGCACGATGGCCACCAGCGGCGGGACGGTGCCCTCGGCGGCCATCTTCGCCATCATGATCGAGCCGAACGCCATCACCGCGCCGCAGGACAGGTCGATCCCGGCGGTGAGGATGATCAGCGTCTGTCCCACGGCCAGCGCACCGACCACCATCACCTGCTGGATGATCAGGGAGAAGTTCCCGCCGGACAGGAACTGGTCCGTCATCAGGGAGAAGAACGCGCAGGCCAGCACGAGCGCGGCCAGCGGGCCCGCGATCGGGGCCGTCGCCAGCCGCCGCAGCCTCGTGGGCCCGGTCAGGTTTCCGTACGGGACGGTGGATGTGGTCATGAGAAGTCCTTGCCGGTGAAGCGGATCGGGAGCGCCGGGCATGCGACGTCGCGACAGGTGGGAGCGGTCCGGGCCGGGTCGGGGCAGGAGATCCGGCCCGGACCGCTGGTTCAGCGGGGCGCGGCTCAGCCCCAGCAGTTCTCCAGGCCGTAGGCGGTGTCCTTGGCCTCGACGCCGGCCTGCGGCTTGTCGGTGACCAGGTTGACGCCGGTGTCGGTGTAACCGATGGGCTTCACACCGGACTTGGCGTACTCGGCGACGGCCTTGACACCTTCCGAGGCCATCACCAGCGGGTACTGCTGGGAGGTCGCGGCGATCTTCCCGTCCTTGACGGCCTGGGTGCCGGTGCAGCCGCCGTCGACCGAGACGATCAGCACGTCCTTCTCCCGGCCCTTGGCCTTCAGCGCGGTGTAGGCGCCCAGCGCGGCGGGCTCGTTGATGGTGTAGACGACGTTGATGTCGGGCGCCTTCTGCAGGCAGTTCTCCATCGCGGTCTGGCCCTTGGCCTGGTCGCCGCCGGTGTCCTGCGAGCAGACCACCGACGGGTCGCCCTCCGCGATGCCGAAGCCCTCCAGGAACCCGTCGTGGCGCAGCTGCCCGACGGCGACGCCCGGCGCGAGGTCCAGGGTGGCGATCTTGGCGCTCTTGCCCGCCATCGCGGCCTTGGCGTACTGGCCGATCAGCTGGCCGGCCTTCTCGTTGTTGGTGGCGAACAGCGCGTCGGTGCCGTCGGTGGGGTCGGTCGGGCTGTCGAGGGCGATCACCACGACGCCCTTGTCCCGGGCCTTCTTGATGGCGGGCAGGATCGCCTTCGAGTCGCTCGGGGTGATCAGGATGCCCTTGACCCCGGCGGCCACCATGTTCTCGATCGCCGCGATCTGGCCCGCGTTGTCGCCGTCGAACTTGCCCGCCGCGGTGCTCAGCGTGACGTTGTTCTCCTTGGCGGCCTTCTGCGCGCCCTCCTTCATCTTCACGAAGAACGGGTTGGTGTCGGTCTTGGTGATCAGGCCGACCTTGACCGCACCGCCGGAGGAACCGGCGTCCCCGGAGCCCTTCGAGCCGGAGCCGCACGCGGTCAGCGTGAGTGCCAGGCCGCCGGCCAGCACGACGGCCGCGGTTCTGGTCAAGGTGGTGCGAGAGGCGAGGGACATGGGTGGCTCCTGGGGGTGCGGCCCGAGTGGACAGGGCGGGAATCAGCTGCATCGGGAATGTCATCGTTGACTTATATCATCGTTGACATCGGCTTGGAAGTGATGATGAAGTCTGCGCAACCCGGGCCACAAGCCCTTCCCGCGTAACGACTGGGTAACGCGGCCGCAATCACCGAGCCGTCCGGCGGGGAGCCGCCCGGCCGATCCGCCGGACCTTCGAGCGTCCGGTTCGCCCCTGTTCTTCCTAGAATCCGAAAGGCGCAACGATGGCCCAGCGCCCGATCGCCGTCCTCGGGGAGTGCGTCGCCGACGCCTTCGCCGACGCCCTCCAGCCCCGCCCGGGCGAGCTCGCCCTGCGCGTCCTGCCGGGCGGCGGACCGGCCAACACCGCCGTGGCCCTGGCCCGGCTCGGAACCCCCACCCGCTTCCTCGGCCGGATCTCCACCGACGCCTTCGGCGCGCTCTTCCGCGCCCACCTGGCCGCCTCCGGCGTCGACCTCTCCGGCACGGTCGCCGCCCCCGAGCCCAGCACCCTGGCCATCGCCACCTTCGATGCGCACGGTCAGGCCCAATACTCCTTCCACGCCGAGGCCACCGCCGACTGGCAGTGGACCGGCGCCGAACTCGCCGCCGCCCGCCCCGAGGACGCGGCATGCCTGCACACCGGCTCGCTCGCCCTGGTCCGCGCCCCCGGCGACGAGCGGATCGAGGAGGCGCTGCTGCGCGCCCGCGACGGCGCGACCGTCTCGATCGACCCCAACGTCCGCCCCCTGCTGGTCGATCCGGCCGTCTACCGGGCCCGGCTGCCGCGCTGGTGCGCGCTCGCCGACATCCTGCGCCTGAGCTCCGACGACCTGGAGCTGCTGATGCCCGGCGTCACCCCGGAGCGCGCCTGCGACGCCTGGCACCTCGCCGGGGTCAGGCTGGTGGTGATCACCCTGGGCAGCCGCGGCGCGCTCGCCTCGCTCGACGGCGTCCGGGTCCTCGTCCCCGCGCCGCGGATCGAGGTCGTGGACACCATCGGCGCCGGCGACTCGTTCACCGCCGGCCTGCTCCACCGGCTCTCCCTGGCCGGGCGCCTGGGCGGACGCCTGGAGCAGTTGACGGTTGACGAGGTGGCCGACGCCTGCCAGTACGCGGCGCGCGTCGCCGCGTTCACCTGCTCGGTCGCCGGACCGAACCCGCCCTGGGCCCACCAGCTGGAATCCGTTTCCGCCGCCGCCCAGTGACCACGTCCCCCACCCACCGAAAGCGACAGCCATGAAGAAGACCCTGCTGGCCGAGTTCACCGCCAAGCCCGGCTGCGAGGAGCAGGTCGCCGCCCTGGTCGCGGACTTCGCCCTGCTGGTCCGCGCCGAACCCGGCAACCTCGCCTTCGACGTCTACACCAGGGCGTCCGAACCCCGCGCCTACTGGATCTTCGAGGAGTACCTGGACGAGACCGCCTTCGCCGCGCACCTCGCCGCCCCGCACGGTGCTCCGTTCAACGCCCGGCTGGTGCCGATGATCGAGGAGGACGCCTCCGTCCTCACGTTCCTGAACCCCGCGAACTGAGCGGCGCCAAGCCGCCCAACAGGCTGGAGCGAGCCGTCCACGATCGCTCCGGGAGGCGCCCGCCCCCGCGGTGAGGGTCCGCACGGGGCGGGCGCCGCGACCGCCGCCGTCCGCGACCGCCGGTATGCGCACTCTCGGTGAGGAGGACACGAAAACGTCACGCACTGTTGACACGTCCGGCGTTTGGGAACAGTCTGAATGACAGATGCCAAATCGTTTTGGCAGCCCGTCGGCGGCAGGCCGACAGGTCTTGAGGCCGATACCGGCCGGGCGCGGCGAACGCCGGCCGGTCCAATGGTCGGCATCGTCGCGGCGTGAAGGCCCAAACGGGCGAACACGGCATCCCACTCGCGCACCGCAGCCAAGGAGCAACCATGGAACCCACAGTGGCCCGGCCGCCGACCAGCGCCGTCTACCTGCGCTGCTACCCGCGCGACGACTGGGCCGTGGAGACCTTGCGCCGCACGCTGGAGGCGCAGGCGCTCGTGCTCGGGCTCTCCCCGTACGTCTACATCGACAACGGGATCTCCTCGCGCCAGATGCCGCCGCGCCTGGCGGACCTGATGGCCGGCGTCGCCTCGGGGGCCATCGACGTCGTGCTCATCCCCGGCCCGTGGGTCTTCGGCCTCGACGACGCCACCGCGCGCCGAGTCGTCGAGGCCCTCACCCGCCACGGCTGCCGGATCATCGAACTCCCCTCGGCCAGGGGCGCGCGGCGCGAGCAGGGCACGGCGGTGCGCCGCCGCTCCGGCCGGGCGTCCCCGCAGATGGTCGGGGCGGTTCCGAGGATGGGCCTGCTGGGTGCAGGTCCGCAGGTCACCGGCTCGGACACCGTGCCGACACGAGTGCGTAACGGTCCCTTGACAGCAGGCGCCGGATGCGGCGATCGTCGTCGCACCACGTAGCCCAAACGTTTTGGCAGGTATGATGAAGCGCGTTGGAATCAAGGATGTGGCGGCCGCCGCCGGAGTGTCCGCGACGACCGTCTCCCACATCCTCAACGCGGTCGAGGGCAAGCGGATCAACCCCGACACCAGGCAGCTGGTCCTGGAGGCCGCGGAACGCCTGGGATACCTCCCGAACAACCTGGCCCGCGGGCTGCGGCTGAGCCGCTCCTACACCGTGGGGTTCCTCAGCGACGAGATCGCCACTACGCCGCACGCCGGGCAGATCATCAAGGGCGCCCAGGAGGCCGCCGCCGAGCGCGGGCTGCTGCTGCTCATGCTGAACACCGGCAACGACCGCGAGCTGGAGCGGAAGGAGATCGACCTGCTGCTGCAGCACCGGGTCGACGGGATCCTGTACGCCTCGATGTACCACCGGATGGTGGAGGTGCCCGAGCAGCTGCGCTCGGTGCCCACCGTCCTGCTGGACGCCCGGTCCGACGACCCGGCCTTCCCCTCGGTCGTCCCCGACGAGGAGCAGGGCGGCCGCACGGCCACCCGGGAGCTGCTGGCGCACGGCCACCGGAGGATCGGGTTCGTCACCAACTCCGACGACATCCCGGCCACCTCGGGGAGGCTGGCCGGCTACCGCGGCGCACTCGCCGAAGCCGGCATCGGCTTCGACGCCGCACTGGTGTCCGCCGACCGCTCCGACGCCCAGGGCGGCTACCGGGCCGCGCACCGCCTGCTCGACACCGCGCAGCGGCCCACCGCGCTGTTCTGCTTCAACGACCGCATGGCCATGGGCGCCTACCGGGCCGCCGCCGAACTCGGACTCGCCATCCCCGGCGACCTGTCGGTGATCGGCTTCGACAACCAGGAACTCATCAGCGAGAACCTCTTCCCCGCGCTGAGCACCGTCGCCCTGCCGCACTACGAGATGGGCGTGCGGGCCATCGCACAACTCCAAGCCGTGATCGACGCACCGGAGCCCGCAGGCGGCCCGCGCAGCCAGGAAGTGCTGCACTGCCCGCTGGTCTCCCGCGACTCGGTCGCCCCACCGCCCCGGCTCTGACCCCGAGGCGGTGAAGCAACACCACCACGGCGACCGTCGACACCGGTCGCCAGGCGAGGCCCTTCCAGGACCCGCCCCATGAAAATGGAGAAACCATGAGATCGAAGGTCAAGCGCCTCGCGGCCACCAGTGTAGCCATCGTCACCGCGGCCACCGTGCTCGCCGGCTGCTCCGGGAGCAGCGGATCCGGCTCCGGCGCGGAAGGCGACACCCTGACCCTGTGGACGCACAACGCCGGAAACGCCGCCGAGTACAAGGTCGTCCAGCAGATCGTCGACGACTTCAACGCCAGCCAGGGCAAGTACAAGGTCAAGATCCAGGCGTTCCCGCAGGGCTCCTACAACGACGCCGTGGTCGCCGCGGCCTCCGCCAAGAAGCTGCCGTGCATCCTCGACGCCGACGGGCCCAACGTCCCCAACTGGGCCTGGGGCGGCTACCTGGCACCCCTGGACATGAGCGGCAGCGAGACCGCGATCGCCGACCAGCTGCCGAGCACCGTCGGCACCTACAACGACAAGCTCTACGCCTTCGGCCACTACGACGTCGCGCTGACGATGTTCGCCCGCAAGTCGGTGCTGCAGGCGCACGACATCCGCATCCCCACCATCGACAAGCCCTGGACCTCGGACGAGTTCACCGCCGCCCTTGCCGCCCTCAAGGCGGGCGGAAAGTTCGAGCACCCCCTGGAGATGGGCACCGGCGGCAGCGGCGAGTGGTGGCCCTACGCCTACTCCCCGCAGCTGCAGAGCTTCGGCGGCGACCTCATCGACCGCTCCGACTACAAGAGCGCCAAGGGCGTCCTCGACGGCCCCGAGGCCGTCGCCTGGGCCACCTGGTTCCGCTCCCTGGTCACCAACGGGTACATGGCACAGAAGGGCGGGACCAGCCCCAACGACGACTTCCTCAACGGCAAGTCCGCCATCGAGTGGGACGGCAGCTGGGACGCGGCGAAGAACGCCGAGAAGCTCGGCGACGACCTGGCGATCCTGCCGCCCGTCGACCTCGGGCAGGGCCCCAAGATCGGCGGCGCGTCCTGGCAGTGGGGCATGAGCGCCACCTGCAGCAACAAGGCCGGCGCCCAGGAGTACCTGAAGTTCTCCCGCAAGAACCAGTACTTCGTGGACTTCGCCAAGGCCACCGGCACCATACCCGCCACCGCCGCCGCCTCCGCGCAGATCCCCGGCTACCAGCCCGGCGGCCCCTACGAGATCTTCACCCAGGAAGCCCGCAAGTTCGCCGTGGTGCGGCCCGTCACGCCCGCCTACCCGTACATCTCCTCCGTCTTCGAGAAGACCGCCAAGGACATCCTGGCCGGTGCCGACCCGAAGAAGACGCTCTCCCAGGCCGCGGACCAGATCGACTCGAACCTGAAGAGCAACAACTACTACGCCAACTGACGGCACCGCCCCGCACTCCTCCGGTGGAGCCGCCTTCCCCGCTCCACCGGAGCCCCCTTTTCCCGTCCGGAGTCCCCGTGACCACCCTCCTCCCACGCGCCGGCACCCGGCCCCCGGGCCGCGGCCCGCGCACCGCGGCCCGCCGCCGCGAACGCCTCACCGCCCTCGGCATGGTCAGCCCCGCGGTCCTGCTGCTGCTGGTCTTCTTCGTCATCCCGGTCGTCCTGGCGTTCGCCCTGGCCTTCACCAGCGCCCGGCTGATCTCCCCGACCCCGGCCCACTTCGTGGGCCTGCGCAACTTCACCCTGCTCTTCCAGGACCCGGTCTTCTTCCGCTCCCTGTTCAACACCGCGCTCTTCGCCGCCGTGGTGGTCCCCGTACAGGCGGGACTCGCCCTGTGCCTGGCACTGCTGGTCAACACGAAGGTCGGCGGCACCAACTTCTTCCGCACCGTCTACTTCGTGCCGGTCGTCACCTCGATGGTGGTGATCTCCCTGGTGTGGATGTTCCTGTACCAGAAGACCGGCCTCATCAATCACCTCATCGACACCTTCACGCTCGGGCACGTCCAAGGGCCTGACTGGTTGAACGACCCCTCCACCGCACTGCCCGCGATCATCTTCATGTCCGTCTGGCAGGGCGTCGGCTTCCACATGGTCATCTGGCTCTCCGGCCTGCAGACCATCCCCGCCGACCTGCACGAGGCCGCCGCCATCGACGGCGCCGACCGCTGGGCCCGCTTCCGGCACGTGACCTGGCCCGGCCTGCGCGCCACCCGCACCTTCATCCTGATCACCATCACCATCGACGCGCTGCGCCTGTTCACCCAGGTCAACGTCATGACCCAGGGCGGCCCGCTGGACTCCACCACCACCGTCGTCTACCAGGCCGTCCACGCCGGCTACACGCAGCAGCAGACCGCCTACGCCTCGGCGATCTCCCTGGTGTTCTTCGTGCTCGTGCTGGCCGTCTCCCTCATCCAGCGCTTCCTCACCCGGGAGAAGGACTGACATGGCGACCACACCCACCCCGGCCCCCGGCCCCCTGCGGCGGACCCTGCGCCGCGCCCCCGGGCACCTGCTGCGCACCGTGCTCGCCCTGGGCTTCGTCTTCCCCATCGTCTTCATGCTGATCTCGTCGTTCAAGCCGGACCAGCAGATCTTCGCCGACCTCGGCAGCATCAAGGCGTTCCTGCCCGTCGGGCAGCTGTCGCTGGACAACTACACAGCGGTCTTCGACCGGGTGCCGGCCGGCCGCTTCCTGCTCAACTCGATCGTCATCTCGGCCGTCACCGTGGTCCTGGGCATCGCCGTCAACAGCCTCGCGGCCTTCGCCCTGTCCCGGATGCGCTGGCCCGGGCGCCGGCTGCTGCTGGTGCTCATCATCGCGACCCTGATCGTGCCGTTCGAGACCTTCGCCCTGCCGCTGGTGTGGTGGGTGAACAAGCTGCCCTGGCTCGAACTGCACGGCTTCCAGCTCGCGTTCACCGAGGGCTGGCTCGACACCTACCGGGTGCAGATCCTGCCGTTCGTCGCCAACGCCTTCTCCATCTTCCTGTTCCACCAGTACTTCCAGAGCATCCCCAAGGAACTCGACGAAGCCGCCCGGATGGACGGCGCGAGCTGGTTCGGCATCTACCGGCGCATCGTCATGCCGCTGTCCGGGCCCGCCGTCGCCACCGTCGCCATCCTCACCTTCCTGCCCATGTGGAACTCCTACCTGTGGCCCCTCATGGTCGTCCAGGACGAGAACCTGCGGCCCGTCATGGTCGGCATCCAGTACTTCTTCCAGCTGAACGTCTCCTGGGGCCAGATCATGGCGTACTCCACCATGATCACCGTGCCCGTGCTGGCCCTGTTCCTGGCCTTCCAACGGTCCTTCATCAACAGCATCGCCTCCAGCGGCGTGAAGGGCTGACCAGCCCTCCGCCACCGACCGAACGCCGCGCCCAGGCGCCCGCCGGCGCCGTTCGCACCCATTCGAAGGACGCCCTTGTCCACCTCGCCCGCCGACCCGCACCTGCCCGCCGTCCACCTCAGGCCGCCCAGGAACTGGATCAACGACCCCAACGGCCTGGCCTTCCACGACGGCCACTACCACGTCTTCTTCCAGTACAACCCGCACGCGCCCGTCCACACCCAGGTCCACTGGGGGCACTACCGCAGCCCCGACCTCGTCAACTGGGAACCCCAGCCGATCGCCCTGACCCCGACACCGGGCGGCTACGACGCCGACGGCTGCTACTCCGGCAACGCCGTCTCCGACGGCTCCCGCATGGTGGCCTTCTACTCCGCGCACCGCAACGACCGCTGGTGGCAGCCCGTCACCTCCGCCGAGTCCCGCGACGGCGGACTCACCTGGACCAAGCGGCCCGACCTGCTGATACCGACGCCCCCCGACGGCGCCACCATGTACCGCGACCCCTACGTCTGGCGCGAGGGCGACCGGTGGCGGATGCTCGTCGGCGCCAGCGTCGAGGGCGACCGGGGAGCCGCGTTCCTGTACGAGTCCGCCGACCTCGAACACTGGCACCACCGCGGCCCGTTCCTCACCGACGACGACGGCCACGCTCCCGGGACGGGCGGCTGGACCGGCTGGGAGTGCCCCCAGTACGCCTCCTTCGGCGAACAAGGCGCCCTGGTGGTCAGTCTCTGGGACGCGGTCGGCGGCCCGCGCGACGTCCGGGTCTACGTCGGCAGCGAGGACGACGGCGCCTTCACCCCCACCGCGCACCACCGGCTCGACCACGGCCCCGACTTCTACGCCCCCGCCCTGCTGCCAGCCCCCGACGGCCGCTGGCTGCTGTGGGGATGGTCCTGGGAGGCCCGCGACGCCGCCTGGAGCGACGAGGCCGGCTGGGCCGGCACCCTGACCCTCCCGCGCGAGGTCACCCTCACCCCCGACGGCCGGGTCCACCAGCAGCCCGCCCGGGAGATCCTCAAGCTGCGCGGCCCCCGCACCATCCACCTCCCCGAACAGACGGCCGCACCGGAAGGGCTCGACCTCGGAGAAGTCGGCCCCGCCTTCGACCTCACCGCCCGCCTGCGCCCCAGCACCCGGGAGCCCGGCGGACTGCGCCTGAGCACCGCCCCCGGCGAGCACCTCGACATCACGCTCGACCCGGCCGCGGGCGAACTCGTCGTCGACCGCGACCACGCCTCCCTCGACCCCCGGGCCCGGCCCGGCCGCTACCGGCTGCCCCTGCCCGAGGGCACCGACCCCGGCAGCGCGGTCGATCTGCGCGTCGTCGTCGACGGCTCCATCGTGGAGGTCTACCTCGCCACCGGCGAGGCGCTCACCGTGCGCTGCTACCCCACCGGCACCCCGCCCTGGCGCCTGCACACCCTCGGCCCGGTGCACCTCGCAGTGGAGGCGTGGAACCTCGTTGCCGGCAGCCGGACGGCCCCGCTCGAGCACTCCGCGGCCCTGGCCGCGCCCGCGCACTGAACACATGACGACGGCGGCGCCCCCGACCCTTTTCCGGGTCGGGGGCGCCGCCGTCGTGCACGTCACCGCCTGGGGGCGGCCACCGAACCGCGCTCCCGCAGCGGCATCGGGATCCGGTGCACCGCGCTGCCCAGCGGCTCCCCGCCGAGCAGCAGCTCCATCGCGGTGCGGCCCATCTCGTAGTGCGGCAGCGCCAGCGTCGTCAACGCCGGACGCAGCCACGACGCGATGTCCTGGTCGTCGAACGAGACGACCGACACGTCCCCGGGGACCGTGAGCCCCGCTTCCGCGAGCGCCTGGTAGGCGCCGAAGGAGAGCCGGTCGGTCGAACACACCAGGGCCCGCGGCCGCCGCCCGGCCGCCAGCAGCGCCCGGGTCTCCCGGTAGCCGTCCTCGGCGTTCCACTCGCACTCGACGACCCCGTCCAGCACCACCCGCTCCTGCCGAAGCACCTCCTGCAGTCCGCGCATCCGCTCATTGCCGGCGAACGTCCCCTCCGGGGTCGCCGGGATCGCCTGGTGGCCGCCGATCGCCCAGACCCCGTTCCGGTGCCCGGCGGCCAGCAGCACCCGCCCGGCCGCCCGCCCGGCCTCGACCTCGTCGGGGATCACCGAAGGCGCATCGAACCCCGGGGCCAGGCAGTTCAGCAGCACCACCCGCCGGCCGTGCAGGTCCTTGGGCGGCGTGATGTACCTGGTGTACATGGACGCCAGGACCACCGCGTCGACCTGCCGGTCCACCAGGGCGTTGACCAGTGCCGTCTCCGTGTCGGCCGAGCCCTCGCTCTCGACGATGAACAGCAGGTGGTCGTGCGCCCGGGCCACCTCCAGCGCGCCGCGGATCACCTCACCGGCGAAGGGCGTGGTGGTGATGGCGTCGGAGACGAACCCGATCGTCCGGGTGACCCGGGTGCGCAGGCTCCGCGCCGTCACGTTCGGCCGGTAGCCCAGCGCCGCGGCCGCCTCCTTCACCCTCGCCTGGGCCGCTTCGGAGATCCGCATGTCGGTGCGCCCGGACAGCACGAAGGAGGCGGTGGTCTGCGAGACCCCCGCCTGCCGAGCGACGTCGCTCATGGTCACCCGTCGGTCGGTCAATGTCGTTCACCCCTGTGCGATGGTCCTCCGGCAACCCGCGTGGGGGCGACGATGCGGAGGAGCGGTGGTGTCTGTCAAGTTCGTCGTGCGGCCGGCGCCCGCCGAGCGGCGGCAGACCGCTGAGCGGCGCCGCACGCGGGGTGCGCGCGGCGCCGCTCACCTGACCGGCCGGTGGCCGGTCAGGGGGTCATGCTGTTCATCTTCCAGACCGTCATGGACTGGACGACGGATCCGTCTCCCCACAGCTGCAGCCCGAGGGAGTCGTTGCGGACGTCGTAGGCCCGGGTGGTGATCGACTTGTACGAGTTCGCGTACGCCTCGACCATCGAGCGGTCGATGAAGACGTCCAGGGTGACCTGGCCGTTGTCCAGGACCAGGGGCCCGCTCTGCACGCCGAGGCTGCTGTCGACGTCGGAGTTGCTGCCGGTCTTGGTCCGGTCGACGCCGAACGTGCCGCCGTTCGCGGTGTCGTAGAAGAACCTGGTGTGCTCCTCGTCGCCGGGGCTGCGCAGGACGTCCAGGCCGAAGCGCTGGGCCGTCCCGGGCTTGAGGGTCAGGTGCACCTGGAGCATGTCGCCCTTGACGGAGGCGAGTTGCTGGTTCACGGCGGCGATGCTCGTCGGACCGGTCACGTCCAGCAGCGGCGCGCCGGCGTGCAGGTTCGCCGTCTCGGCCACCGGGCGGATGCCGAGGTCGCCGTCGGGGCGCATGGTCAGTTCGACCGGCAGCCCGGCGTTGTGCGCCCACCCGGCGTCGTAGTGCGCCTGCTCGGTGCGGCGGTCCTGGGCGATGCTGAAGAGCAGCGACCTGCCCTGGCCGTCCACCGTCCCGCTGGGGCCGGTGAAGTGCTCGCCGTAGTCGAACATCCGCGGCTCGGTGCTGTCCGGCGTCCACGTGCGGGTCGCCACGTCCCAGGTCCCCACCCAGTACAGGGTGTTCTTGCTGCTGTAGGGGCTCGGACCGCTGAACGAGGGGTTCACGATCAGCGCGTTGCGCTGCCGGCCCTGGGCGTCCTTGCCGATCGGCAGGAAGGTGGGCAGCTCCCACACCTGGCCCGACTTGGGGTACGCGCCGACGTCACCCGTCATGAGCGGGCCGACGTAGGTCCAGTGCGCCAGGTCGGTCGAGGTGTACAGCAGCGCCGTGCCGCCGACGTCGGCGCCACCGGTGGTCTGGACGCCGGAGCCCACCAGCTCGAACCAGGTGTTGCCCTCCTTCCAGACGCTGGGGTCGCGGAACTCCCCGACGCGGACCTTGCGCCCGGCGCCGACGTTCGCGGCCGGGTCCTGCTGGGTGACCAGCTGCGGGTCCATCGCCCAGTGCACCAGGTCGGGGTCGTTGGGGTCGACCGGCCGGGCGGTGCCGACCGCCTGGTTGGGGTGCTGCGAGTCGTTGCCGGCAGTGAAGAACAGCACCGGGTTGCCGTTGGCGTCGACGGTGGAGCCGCCCGACCACACGCCGTCCGGTGCCACGCTGTCGGCGGTGGGCGCCAAGGCGATCGGCAGGTCCCGCCAGTGCACGAGGTCCGTGCTCACCGCGTGTCCCCAGCTGATGTTGTGCCAGTAGGGGCCATGCTCGTTGTACTGGTAGAAGAGGTGGTACTGGCCCTTGATGAAGATCGGGGCGTGCGGCTCGTTCATCCAGTGGTTCGGGGCGGTGAAGTGGTACCCGGGCCGGTACTTGTCACCGTCGTAGCGCGAGCGGTCCTGGGGCATGTGCGCGGCCGGGATCACGCCGCCCGCGAACGTCGACAGCGTCGCGCTGTGCCCGCTGGCGACCTCGGCGGCGCTCAGGGGCCGGTCGTAGACCTTCACCTCGTCGATGAGGCCGCTGAACATGTTGACGGCGAAGGTCCCGTTGATGATCTCGGGCTGGTTGTGGCGCCCGATCAGCAGCGGCACCTGCGCGGCCTGCAGGCTCACCCCCACGGGAATCGCGCTCTGCGCCACCTGGGTCCCGTTGAGGTACAGCGTCATCGTGCCGTGCGCCGAGTCGAACGTGGCCACCAGGTGCGCCCACTGGCCGACGGTGAGGGCGGCCGACTGCGGGGCGCTGACCTCCCGCCAGGCGTCGCCGGTGCCGACGCCGAGCTTCCACACGCCGTGGCGGCCGACGCCCAGGGAGAACCCGAGGTGGGCCCCGGCGTCCTGCTGGTTGACGATCGCCGACACCTTGCCGGCGTCGCCCCACTCGAAGCCCTGCGGAGCGACCCAGGTGTCGATGGTCAGCCCATCGGGCGCCAGCGGCACGGAGGAGGCGCTGCGGCTGACCCACGTCGAGTAGCCGTCGAACTTCAGGGCACCGGACAGGGCGCCGTCACCGGCGGCGGCGGGCTGCCACAGCGGGTCGCTGTTCGGCTTGTACACCGCGTTGTTGAACACGTAGCTGATCGGGTCGGCCTGGTGGCTGACCTGCTCCACCGTGCTCGTCCCCTTGTTCTCGGAGAAGTTCCAGTACGCGACGGGACCGCTGGTGCCGCCGCCGCCGGGCTGGTCGAGGCCGTTGCGGACGTCGTCGAGGCTGATGTGGCCCCAGCCGCCGGTGGCCTGGTCGACGACCTTGATTCGCAGTTGCTGGCCGATGCGGTCGCGTACGTCCCAGGTGACGCGGCGGTACGTCTCGTTGTTCGTGCCGGTGGCCTTCTGCAGGACGGTGCCGTCGGCGGTGGTCAGGGCGACGTACAGGTTGTTGAGGTCCTGCCCGCCGGAGACCAGCAGGCTGACCATGCCGGTGCCCGACAGGGTGAAGGGGCTGGAGGTGAGGGTGCCCGTGCCGGCGTCTCCGGCGGCCTTGAAGCCCCACAGGTGGTAGGTGCCCTGCTGGTTGAAGCAGCAGCCCCACCCCCAGCCGGTCTCCGAGGTGACACCGCCCTGGAAGGCGTTGCCCGTCGCGGTCCACCCCGACAGGTCACCCGTCTCGAACCCCGGGTTGACCAGGTCACCCGTGGCGGCGACCGCCTGATGGGCGGTCAGCACCGAGCCCATGGGCAGGCAGAACAGCAGCGCGAGCAGCAGGCGCAGGACGACGCTGCGCCCCGGCGGGGCAGAGTGTCTACGCACGAGGTTCCCTCCGTGTTTCTGGCGTGCTAAATCGAATCTTCATGGCCGCCGATGCTGGTGGCGCCAAGCTTGCTAATACAAGTGGCGTGACGTAATTGTTTACTAATTCGTTACCAATTTCGAGGTGTCAAATGCCGTGCTAATTCGATTTAGCGACTGTCGAGTCTCGGAGGATGAGGAGCTCGCGGCGAAGCGCAAGGAGTGCGGGGCGGAGAGGGTGCGCTTGACGTGGGCGGCGGCGAGTGGTTCGGGCGCGGATTCGAGGCGTTCCTTGGCAGCCTTGCGAGAAGGGCGCCGCGCCGGTCAGGGCTGGATCGTCGCCGCCGACCGCGAGCAACAGCCCTTCACCGTCCACGTCGAGTGTGTCCAAGTCGCGGTCGATCGCATCCCCGACCTGCGCGACCTCGTCGTCCGCGTCCGCCACGCCGGCAAGCGCATCGCCATCGTTGACACCGGCCACTCCGCCCTCACCGCTCTCGTCGCCCTGGCCAGGGGCGCACCCGGTACCTACGCGGTCTGGGTGCCGTGCCGCAGTCCCACCGGACTCGCTTGCAACGGCGGCAACGCCGCCCAACTGCCGGCCTGCGGCGTCCTGGGCCTCGCCGCCAAGGGCGCCGCGGACAACGGCCACGCCGCCGCGCTGACCGGCTTTCACGCCACCATCGTCGAAAAGATCGCCGACGGCAGGCTGATGCTCATCTCCGAATACGGCACCCGCACCGAGTGCCTGGACGACCACCTCCAGGCCCCACTTGAGCTCGTCTCACTGATCGACGCCAATCAGCACTCCTGCGGCGCCGTCTACCCCGACGGCGCCCACCCCGAGAGGGACGGATACCTCGTCGGCATGAAGGCCTGCGCTGTGGACGCGCCCCGATCTGCATCGGCCTGACCGGCTGCGAGTAGGTCCGCTCGGTGGCCACCCGCCTCGCCAGCGACGCCCAGGAGCAGGACGGCTGCTGCTGCGGAGCCCCCGCTGGGCCGCAGCTCACTATTTTGGGCGTTCCTTCGGCAGGTGGTTCCTGCTCGTCCGGCGGCGGCTGCTGACCGCCAGGGGAGTCATCCAGCGGAGTCGCGGCCGAACTGCTCGCCCGGTCGTGGCCCCGCGCCGTGCTGTCCGCCCTGTGCCTGGCCAAGACCACCGGCTGGGAAGCGCTCCATTACGCATCCCCCATGCGGCTGTCCTCCATCGCCAGGCCCACTGGGCGGTTCACGCAGGCGGCCACTGCGGTACTGGTGACCTCCGCACTGGCCGGTACCCCGATCAGCTGCCTGCTGGACCGGCACGGCTCGAAGACGGCGATGGCTGCGGGCGCCGCTGCTTGGCGGCACGGGTGATACCTCGCCCGAATGGCGCGCTGCCGGTAAGAGATCGAACCCGTTGAGCCTGGAGCCCCGAGCGATGGCTACCGAGAGTAGCGAGTTGGCCTACTGTCCAGCGCTGGAAAGGGCAAGAAGGCGGCACTGCGAGTTCGATCTATCCCTGCTCATTTCACACTCATTTCACATCGCGAGCCCCAGAGGTACTGCAACCGCTCCCCCGCTACGCGTTTCCGCAGGTCAGGGCCCTGCCTGACCTGCGGAAACGATGAGAGATTAAACTTCATTTCCGCAGGTCAGAGGGGGTCCTATAGGTCGTGGAAGAGCTCGAACACCGGCTTGCTCACGTAGTCCGCTGCCAGCCTCGCGATGTCCGCGTCGATCTGTTCCAGCAGCGTGTCGTCCACATTGGACGCGCTCGCGAAGCGAAGGAAGAGCGCGGACTCTGCCGATTCGGCTGCCACGGCCACTACGAGATCGTTGCCGTGGTCCGTACGCCGGGCAGGCACAGGAGCCGAGGCGTCGCCGACGCTGCCGGACGGTGGAAGTGCTTCGGTGGCTGCAGGGGGTGCTGCCAGCAGGCCGGCCAACTGGTCGACCGAGAGTCCCAGGGCGCGGGCGTGCTTCGGCCGCATCCAAGGCTGCGGGGCTCCCCTGCCGCTCTCCCATCGCCCCACGGTCGTACGGTCCACATCGAGGGCTTCAGCCAGGGATTCCTGGGTGTGGCCAACCGCTTCCCTGCGCTGGATCAGCCGAGACCTCCTGGATGCCATTCCGCGCCCTCCAGAGGTACGTCAGTTCGTCTGCATCCGCAACAGGCGAGGTCAGGCCCGGGTTTGCAGCACGGATGCCTCATCGCCGCCTCAATTCTGCTCTGGTTCACCGGCTTTGGAGGCGGTTCTGTAGATACCTGCCGGGTGAATCCCGGCGCGAATCGGCCCGCTGCCGACCTCGTCCCGGTGAAAGGTCCGCGCTCATGTCCGTCGCCACCCGCCCGGCCACTGCCCCCGCCCCGTTCGGCTTTCGCGTGCTGCCCAGTGCCGAGGCCGTGCCGGACGCCCGGCGGCGGGTGATACGCGCCGTGCGCGGTTGGGGCCTGCCGCTGGAGGAGGACGCGCTCCGCGATGTCGAGTTGCTGTCCAGCGAGCTGATCACCAACGCCGTGTCCCACACCCACGCCCCGTGCGTCGTAAGCGTGTCCTGGGACGGTGACCGGCTGCGCGTCGAGGTGACGGATGTCGGCCACGAACTGCCGGCTGCTGGCGGGATCGATCTCGACGCCACCGACGGGCGAGGGCTGTTCCTGGTGGCGGCGCTCGCAACGAACTGGGGCGCCGAGCCGGACCCGGCCGGCAAACGGATCTGGTTCGAGGTCGGCACCACCGCCGCCGTTTCGGGCGATGAGCGACTCGCCGCGCTGGTGAGGGCCGCTGCCCCGAAGGCACGGGACGTCGTGCCGACCAACGCCTGACAAGACTTCCCCCACCCTGACACAGGCTGGGGGATGCGGGTGGCCGCGCTGGTCAACAGCCGCGCGGCGTAAGCACCCAAGGTCCCTTGCCAGCGACTCGCCCTGGCAACGGATCCACCGCTGCACCCACGACGGGGCTGGGCAGTCGGCCCGCCCCGAGACTTCCGAAGGAGTGCTTCATGCCCGAGAACCTGACGACCAGCACCGAGCTGGAGGGCGACGGCCTGCTGGTCGCCCGCGCCAAGGTCGCCGCGGCCCGCTCGCGTGGCGAGCAGCCGTCGGACGGCGGCTCCACCGGCCGTACCGACACCAACGACTGACGGCCGCATCACGATGACCGCCGAGCACCTCTCGGCGGTTGAGCGTCTGGGCGGGGATGACTTCCTCGCCCAGACGCTCGGCCGCAGCTTCAAGGTCGTACGCGGTGAAGCCGCGTCACTCGCCGGACTCATGGGCTGGGATGACCTCAACGCCATCCTGACCCACCACCGGTTCGAACCCCCGCGCTTCCGCCTCGCCGCCAACGGCGAGCAGGTGCCCGCGCACACCTACTCCCAGCCGATCGTCACCCGGCGGAGCACCGTCTGGCACCGCCTCCAGCCCTCCGAGCTGCACAAGCGCCTCGCCGAGGGCGCCACGCTGGTCCTGGACGCCGTCGACGAACTCCACCCCGGCATCAGCGCCCTGGCCGGCCAGCTGGAGCGCTGGCTGCGAACCGGCGTACAGGTCAACCTGTACGCCTCCTGGACCGGCACCGAGGGCTTCGGCATCCACTGGGACGATCACGACGTGGTCGTAGTCCAACTCGACGGCGTGAAGCGCTGGCGCATCTACGGCCCCACCCGCACGGTGCCGATGCACCGCGATGTCGAGACGCCTGAGCCGCCGCCCGAGGAGCCGGTCGCCGATCTGGTCCTCACCGCTGGCGATGTGCTCTACCTGCCCCGGGGCTGGTGGCACGCCGTCGCCGCCTCCGAGGGCCAGCACTCGCTGCACGTCACATGCGGGTTGCAGAGCACGACGGGTGCCGACCTGATCACCTGGCTGTCGGAGATGCTGCGTGCCCACGAGGCCGTCCGAGCGGACATCCCGCGCTTCGGGACCGCCGAGGAGCAGCGAGCCTTCCTCGACATGATCGGCAAGCTCATCGCGACCGAGCTGGAGAGCGACGACCTGATCGCCCGCTTCTCCTCCGCCCGCGACGCCACCGAGCGAGCCCGGCTCGCGCCATCGCTTCCCCACATCACGGCGGCCCCACCGGATGCCGACCTGCAGGTGCGCCTGGTCACCACGCGGCCCGCGCTCACAACCGTGCCCGACGGCACCGTCCGGCTTACCGCCGGAGGCGAGGAGTGGACGTTTGCCGCGAAGGCCGAGCCGATGCTCGCACTCCTCAAAGGCGGGGAAGCTCACCGGCTGGCCGACCTCGCGCAGGCCGCAGGCGTCACCCTCGCGCAGGCGGCCGGTGTCGTGACGGAGCTGGTCGACGGCCAGGCCGCTGCGATCGGAGGCTCACGATGACCGCCCAGCTGGGCCTCGGCACTTACCGCTGTCGCGATGTGGCCGAGGCCGCGGTAAGGGCCGCTTCTCGGGGCGCCGACTGGGTGGACACCGCACCCAACTACGAGGGTGGCCGGGCGGAGGCGGCACTGGCCCTGGTCCTGGCGGCGTATCCGGATCTTCGCGTCTCCACGAAGGTGGGTTTCGTCCCTCCCAGTGCCAGGCGGATCGGCGTGCGCGCTGGTGCGCTGTCCGCCGGTGACGCAAAGCGCGGGCACTGCCTGGCGCCGGACTACATCGCCTGGCAGGTCGCCCGTAGCAGGCGCATGCTCGGCCGCATCCCCGACGTGGTGTTCCTGCACAACCCGGAACACGACTGCCAGGAAAACGAGTTCGCTGACCGGCTCTACTCCGCGTTCCTCGCTTTGGAGGAGGCGTGCAGCCAGCGCGTCATCAGTTCCTACGGAGTGGCTATCTGGCGCGGTTTCAGCAGCGGACTCTTCGACGTACCCGCCCTACTCGAACTCGCGACCAAGGCCGGCGGCCCGCAGCACCACCTACGGGCCGTCCAACTCCCCGTCTCCCTCGTCCACCTCGCGCCCGTCGCCCAGGCCCTCGACGGGCACGGCCCGCTGGTCGATGCCTTGGACGCGGGGCTGGAGGTGTTCGCCTCCGCCCCGCTCCACGGTGGCGAGATCCCCGGCATCGTGACCCGTGACCTGACCGACCTGATCAGCCCCGGCAGCACGCCCGCGCAGGCTGCCCTCGCCGTCGTCGCCTCGACCACCGGGGTGGGACGCGTACTCCTGTCGACGGGGGATCCGGAACACTGGGCGCAGGCCGCCGATGCCGTCGGCCGTCCGCCGTTGTCTCCGGACGTGCTGCGAAGGGTCGTCGATGTACTCGGAACCTGAGCCGGGCACCGCCGGGCGGATGCGCGAGATGCACGCCGCAGCAGCAAGGGCGCTCGACGCGACGCCGATCGGCTCGCGCGAAGCGTGGGGCTGGCATGGACGCACCCTCGGCCGACCGGTCGCCACGGCGTCCGGCGAGGGCTGGCTCCGCCTGGTGTCCGCCCCGGCCGACAAGGCCGGCGGGAAGCTCTGGGAGGGACCGCGGGAGGCGGAACGGCTCATGCCGCCCGCGGTCCCAAGACCGCGCCTGAGGAACCGGCGCACCTGGAGCGAGGGCGGGCACGGCTACCTGGCCGAGCTGTACGACCGGGTCACCACGCCGACCGTCACCACCGATGAACCGATCCTCCGGAAAGCGCCCGACCTGGACGACGCCTGGTGGGACGGACTCAGCACCGCGCTCGACGCCGTCGCCGCCGTCCCCAGCACCCGGGTGGCGGTCCGTCAGGAGTACCTGGACCGCGCCATGCCGCAGTACCTCGGCGTCCCGATCGACACCAGGGTGCCCGCCTGGACGACCGCTCACGGGGACCTGCACTGGGCCAACCTCACGAGTCCGACCCTCGCGGTGCTCGACTGGGAGGGCTGGGGCGTCGCGCCCGCCGGGTACGACGCGGCCGTCCTGCACAGCTACAGCCTGCTCGTGCTGGAGACCGCCGCGGAGGTCCGGCGGCGGCTCGGGCGCGTCCTCGACACACCGGCGGGGAGGTTCGCCGAGCTCGTGGTCATCACCGAGCTCCTGCAGACCACCGCCCGGGGCGACAACCTCGACCTCGCGGGGCCCCTGCGGGGGAGGCTCTCCGAGATCACCGCCTGACCGCCTGACCGCCCGGCCGGCGAACGCCGACGGCCGCGCCCCCTGCCCGGAGCGGGAGGGGGCGCGGCCGTCGTGGCGGTGCGTGGCGGTGCGGGGTCAGGCGGTGCGGATGTCCGCGTGCAGGTGGCGGGTGTGGTCGAGGACGCGGGTCGGGCCGGTCAGGTGGGTGGTGGCGGTGAGGCGGGGGTCGGTGCTGGAGGCGGCGATGCGCAGTTCCAGGGCGCCGGGTTCGACGGTCCGGCGGCCGTCGCGACCGGTGAAGGAGGCGAGGTCGGCGGGGACGGCGATCCGGACCCGGGTCCGCTCGCCCGGCTCCAGGGTGATGCGGCGGTAGCCGATCAGGCGCTGGACGGGCTGGACCACGCTGGCGACGGGGTCGTGCAGGTAGAGCTGCACGGTCTCGCTGCCCGCCCGGTCGCCGGTGTTGTGCAGGGTGAAGGAGAGTTCGAGGGTGCCGTCGGTGTCGGCGGTGCCCCGTTCCACCTCCAGTGCGCTCCAGTCGAAGGAGGTGTAGCCGATGCCGTGCCCGAACCCGAAGGCCGGGGTGGGGTCGGTGCTGGAGACCTCGCTGGGTCCGGCGAGCCGGGCGGCCAGGTAGGTGGAGGGCTGGACGCCGGGCCGGGCCGGGATGCTGACGGGCAGTCGGCCGGACGGGTTGACCCGGCCGCTGAGCACGCCGGCCACCGCTTCGGTCCCGGCCTCGCCGGGGAAGAAGGTCTGCACGAGGGCGGCCGCCTCGGTGACGGCGCGGCCCAGCGCGTAGGGGCGGCCGGCCAGCAGCACCGGCACCACGGGCTTGCCGGTGTCCAGCAGGGCGTCGAGCAACTGCTGCTGCACGCCGGGGAGTTCGAGCAGCTCCACGTCGCAGCCCTCGCCGCTGGTGCCGCGTCCGAACAGGCCGGCCCGGTCGCCGAGGGCGACGATCACCACGTCGGCCCGGCGGGCGGTGTCGAGGGCCTCGGCGAACCCGGAGGTGTCGGTGCCGTCGACGCTCGTCCCGGCGACCGTCCAGATCTCGCTGCCGGGGAACTCGGCGGCCAACGCCTGCCGCAGCGTGGGCAGTTCGATGCCGACGGGGACGTCCGGGTGCTGGCTGCCGACGTGCACGGGGAAGGCGTAGCAGCCGAGCACCGAGGTCGGGGTGTCGGCGTTGGGGCCGATCAGGGCGATCCGGCGGGGGGCGCGCAGCGGGAGGGTGCCGTTGTTGGCGAGCAGCACCACGGCGCGTTCGGCGATCTCGCGGGCGAGTTCGCGGTTCTCCGGCCGGTCCAGGTCGACGCTGCCGCGCAGGGCGGCCGGGTCGTCCAGCGACCGGCCGGCCAGGACGGCGGGGACGGCGTCCCAGTCCTCGTCCAGCAGGCCGAGTTCGGCCTTCTGGGCCAGGACGCGGCGCAGTGCCGTGTCGATCAGCGCCTCGGGGACGGTGCCGTCCTCGACGGCCCGCAGCAGCGGCTCGCCGAAGGTCTTGACGGTGGGCAGTTCGACGTCGACGCCGCTGGCCAGGGCGAGCGCGGCGGCTTCGGCCCAGTCCCCGGCGACGCCGTGCAGCACCTTCAGGAAGGCGATGCCGAAGTAGTCGGCGACCACGGTTCCGTCGAAGCCCCAGGTGTCGCGGAGCAGTCCGGTCAGCAGTTCGCCGTCGGCGGCGGAGGGGATGCCGTCGGTGTCGGTGTAGGCGTGCATGACGGAGCGCGGGCGGCCCTCGCGGACGGCCATCTCGAACGGCGGCAGGATGACGTCGGCGCGTTCGCGGGTGCCCATGCCGACGGGGGCGAGGTTGCGCCCGGCGCGGGAGGCGGAGTACCCGGCGAAGTGCTTGAGGGTGGCGACGATGCCCGCCGACTCCAGGCCCTGCACGTAGGCGGTGGCCACCGTGCCGATCAGGTAGGGGTCCTCGCCGATGGTCTCCTCGACCCGGCCCCAGCGGGCGTCGCGGACCACGTCGAGGACGGGGGCGAGGCCCTGGTGGACGCCGACCGAGCGCATGTCGCGGCCGATCGCCTCGGCCATCCGCCGGATCAGGTCGGGGTCGAAGGTGGCGCCCCAGGACAGCGGGACCGGGTAGGCGGTGGCGCCCCAGGCGGCGAAGCCGGCCAGGCACTCCTCGTGGGCGAGGGCCGGGATCCCGAAGCGGTTGGCGGCGGCGATCCGCTGCTGGCTGCGGGCCAGCGAGAGCGCGCCGAGCGCCGGGTCGACCGGGACGGTGCCGAACGGGCGGGTCAGCTGGCCCAGTCCGTTCGGGAGCAGTTCGTCCAGGTCGGGCGGCTCCTCCATGTCGTGCTGGTGCGGGGCGACGTCGCCGCCCTCGTCGGAGGCGCCGACCCAGAGGCCGACCAGCTGGCCGAGCTTCTCGGGGAGCGTCATCTCGGCGATCAGGGCGTCCGCGCGCTCCGCCGGGGTCAGCGTGCGGTCGCGCCAGCGGGGGGCGGAGGAGGCGGGGGATGCGGCCGGGTTCGTCTCGGCGATCGGTTCGGCGGTCATTTCGGCGGTCACTTTCCTCCGACGCCCATGAGGCCCTGGACCAAGGCACGCCGGGCGAACAGGTAGACGATGAAGATCGGGAGCATCGACAGCACGACGGCGCTGAGCAGGCCGGGCACGTCGACGCCGTGCTCGGTCTGGAAGTTGTACAGGCCGAGGGTGATGACCTTGGTGCTCTCCGACTGGGTGAGGATCAGCGGGAACAGGAAGCCGTTCCACGCCTGGAGCGCCGAGAAGACCACGACGGAGGACAGGCCGCCCTTGGACAGCGGCACCACCATCTGCCAGAACACCCGCCAGGGGGTGGCACCGTCCATCGCCATGGCTTCGTACAGCTCGTTGCTGATGTCGCGCATCGCACCGGTCAGCACCAGCGTGCACACCGGCAGGCAGAAGGCCGCGGTGGGCAGGACGATGCCGATCAGGTGGTCGTACAGGCCGGCCTTGCTGATCACGTAGAACATCGGCACGATCACGGCCTGGGCGGGGATCGCCAGGCCCAGCAGGAAGATCCGGAAGACCGTGCTGATGGTCCTGCCCTGGGCCCGGACGATCGCGTAGGCCAGCGGGGGCACGACGAGCAGCACGATCGCGACCACGCTCACCGTGACGATCACGGTGTTGAGGAAGTCCTGACCGAAGCCGTTGGAGAAGTCGGTGACGTAGTTCTGCAGGGTCAGGTGCTCGGGGAAGCTGAGCGGGCCCTCGGAGGAGTAGCTGGAGCGGGTGCGGAACGTCGAGATCAGCAGGACGTACAGCGGGAAGCCGACGACGACCAGCCAGACCAGCGAGCCGAGCCCGGCGAGGTAGTTGGGACGCTTGCGCATCACAGTCCCTCCGTCGTGCCGCGCATCTTGTCGTAGCCGGAGAACCGGACGACGGCGAGCGAGATCAGGGTGGCGACCACCACGAGGACCAGGGCGATGGCCGAGCCGGAGCCGAAGTCGAAGCTCTTGAAGGCTTGCTGGTACATGTAGTAGGCGCTGTTGGTGGTGTCGGTGCCCGGGCCGCCCTGGGTCAGGATCAGCACGGTGTCGAAGGTGGTGAGGCCGCCGACCAGCATCAGGATCACCGAGGTGATCATGGTGTTGCGCAGCTGCGGCAGGGTGATGTGCAGGAACTGCCGGACCTTGCCCGCGCCGTCGATGGACGCGGCCTGGTAGAGCACCTGCGGGATCGCCCGGGCGCCGCCCTGGTAGAGCAGGGCGTGCATCGGCGTCCACTGCCACATGCCGACGAAGGTCAGCACGGCGATGGCGCCGCTCTGCGAGCCCATCAGGTTGCCGTCCCCGAACAGCCACTGCATCTGCGAGGGGACGCCGAAGTTGGGGTCGAGGATGGCCCGCCAGACCACCGATATCGCGGTGGCGGACAGCAGCAGCGGGATGAAGAAGATCGCGGACAGCACGGCGCGGTTGCGCTGGTGCCCGGCCGCCCACACGCCCAGCAGGATGCTGACGGGGGTCTGCACGACGACGCCGGCCACGGTGAGCACCAGGGTGAGCCAGATGCTCTGGGTCATCACGGGGTCGTGCAGCAGCTTGGTCCAGTTGTCCAGGCCGTTGAAGGTGGGGGCGCCGACGCCGTCCCAGCTGGTGAAGGAGAGGACCGCGACCAGCACCAGCGGCAGGAGCGCGAACAGCAGGAAGAAGACGGTCGCGGGGACCGCCCAGACGATGCCCGGGCGGGTCACCCCGACGCCGGCCCGGCGCCCGGCGCGCGCACTGCGGCCGGACACGGACCCGAGGGAGGAAGTACTCATGGAGATTCGTCTCAGGAGGCGGGCAAGGCCTGCATGGCCTTGATGAAGCCGTCCACGTCGAGCTTGCCGTTGAAGAACTGCTGCACGGCGGTGTGGATGGGCGTGGTGGCGGCCGGCGGGTACGCCTGGTCCCAGGAGAGCTGGAACGACGGGGCGGCCTTGACCAGGTCGTACTGGTACTTCGAGTACTCGGGGCTGGCCGCGGTGCTCAGGAACTGCTCGGTGTTGGTGGTGGTCGGCAGGTTGCCGATCGCCAGGTGCGCCTTCACGAACTCGTCGGAGTACATGAGCTTGAGGAACTCGGCGGCTTCCTTGGGGTGCTTGGTCTTCTTCAGCACCGAGTAGAAGTTGTTGGTGTTGCCGACCACGTCCGCCGGGTCGCCCTTGCCGCCGGGCACGGACGGGAAGTTGCTGTAGCCGAGGTCGTTCTTGGCGAAGTCCGGGTTGGCGTCCTGCTGGGTGGAGTACTCCCAGGAGCCCATCAGCTCGAACGCGGCCTTGCCCTTGGCCAGCAGCGCCGGGGAGCCGCCGTCGGTGAACTTCACCGAGTCGTAGTTGGAGCCGAACGCGCCCGCGTCGATCAGCTGCTTGAGCATGCCGAGCGCCTTCTTGGCGTCGTCGCTCTCCCAGGCCGCCTTGTCGCCGGACAGCGCCTTCTGGAACAGCTCCGGACCGGCGACCCGGTCGAAGAGGTACTCGTACCACATCAGGGTCGGCCACTGGTCGCCGCCGCCGAGCGCGAACGGGGTGACGCCCTTGCCCTTGAGGACGCTGACGGCGTTGAGCAGCTCGTCCCAGGTCTTCGGGACGCTCAGGCCGGCGTCGGCCAGCACCTTCTTGTTGTTGAACAGCAGCACCGGCTGGGTGCCGCGCATCGGGACGCCGTAGGACTTGCCGTCGATCACCGCGGTGTTGAACACCGAGGGCAGGAAGTTGCTCTTCAGGCCCGGGTCCGCGGCGATCATGTCGTCCAGCGGGAGCAGCAGGTCCGCCTTGACGTAGGGCTGGATGCTGCCGCCGCCCCAGTTGTAGAAGATGTCCGGGGCCTGCGGGGTGTTGATGATGGTGTTCAGCTTCGACTGGTAGTCGGCGCCGGGGATGGTGTCGAGGACGACCTTGACCTTCGAGGTCTTGTTGAAGGTCTCGACGATCTGCTTCTCGACCTTGTTGCTGGCGTCGCCGTAGACCAGTACGTGGATGGTGTTGGAACCGCCGGCGGCGGTGGAGCCGCTGCTACAGGCCGTCACGCCCACGGTCGCCAGGGAGAGGCCGAGGGCCACAGCGAAAGCGCGTCTCTTCATCAGGGAGTCTCCTAAAGTTTCGACCTGAGTCCCGAAATAACTGCCTGGCCCGGACGCTAAGTTGCGAACATGTTGCGGGTCAACCCTTCGAACGGAGGGTTACTGAAGCGTGATCCGGAGCTCGATCCGGAGCCGGTGCGGGGGTTGGCCCGGAGCGCCCGTGCCCTATGCTGCGTCCATGGAAAAGGGCGATGAACTGGGACGGGTCACCCTCGCGGACATCGCGCGAGAGGCCGACGTCTCGGTTTCGACGGTTTCGAAAGTCCTCAACGGACGTACCGACGTCTCGGCCGCCACCCGCGGCCGGGTCGAACGGGTGCTGCGCGAACACGACTACCAGCGCGCCGCCCGCAACGGCGGCGAGGCCCCGCTGGTCGAGATCGTCTTCCACGAACTCGACAGCCTCTGGGCGATGGAGCTGCTGCGCGGCGTCGAGAACGTCGCCAACGAGTACGGGGCGGCGGTGGTGGTCGCGCACAGCGGCTCCCGGCACGCCCCCGCGCCCGGCTGGATCGACGCGGTGCTGCGGCGGCGGCCGCTCGGCGTGGTGCTGGTCTTCTCCAGCCTGCCGCCCGAGCTCAAGCGCCAACTGCGGGCCCGCTCGATCCCGTTCGTCATCATCGACCCGGCGGGCAACCCCGACCCGGACATCCCCTCGGTCGGCTCCGCCAACTGGGCCGGCGGCCTGGCCGCCACCCGGCACCTGATCGAGCTCGGCCACCGGCGGATCGGCATCGTCACCGGCCCCGAGGACACCCTCTGCTCGCTGGCCCGGCTGGACGGCTACCGCTCCGCGATGTCGATGGCCGGACTGGAGGTCGACCCCGAGCTGATCGCCTTCGGCGACTTCCACGCCGAGGGCGGGTTCGCCCGCGCCAAGCGGCTGTTGGAGCTGCCCGACCGGCCGACGGCGATCTTCGCAGGCAGCGACCTGCAGGCCCTCGGCGTGATGGAGGCCGCCCGGGTCTGCGGCCTGCGCGTCCCCGAGGAGCTGTCCGTGGTCGGCTACGACGACCTCGACATCGCCAAGTGGACCAGCCCCGCGCTGACCACCGTCCGCCAGCCGCTGCGCGAGATGGCCGAGCAGGCCACCCGCCTGCTCATGGCCCTGCGCAACGGCGAGGCGGGCGCCGCACCCACCCGGCTGGAACTGTCCACCACCCTGGTGGAGCGCTCCAGCACGGTGGCGCCGGGGGCGCGCCACACGGTCCCCGGGCCGCGCTGAGCAGCCGCGCCGAGCGGCCTCGCCGAGCGGCCGGGGCCACCGCACCAAGCGACCGGAGGGCGGCTGCGAAAGTTTCGGCAGCCGCCCTCTTGCCTTGCTGACCTCGGCGGACTAATTTGTAGTGTGCCATTGCAAATGGGAACGGCCGACGCTCGGGCGCCCCGCACCGACCACCCCCGGGGGTGCCCGATGACGACCGACGACCTGGCGACCGGCGGCCCGCTGACCAACTGGGCGGGCAACCTCTCCTACGGCGCCCGCGCCGTGCACCGGCCCCGCTCGGTGGACGAGCTGGGCGAGCTGGTCCGCCGCAGCGACCGGATCCGGGCGCTGGGCAGCGGGCACTCCTTCAGCCCGGTCGCCGACACCGACGGCGACCTGGTGCTGCTGGACGGCCTGCCCACCCGGATCGAGATCGCCCCGGACGCCCGCAGCGTCACCGTCTCCGCCGCCACCCGGTACGCCGAGCTGGCCACCGCCCTCCAGGCGGCCGGCCTGGCCCTGGAGAACCTGGCCTCGCTGCCGCACATCTCGGTCGCGGGCGCCACCGCCACCGGCACCCACGGCTCCGGCGACGGCCGCCGCTCGCTGGCGGCCGCCGTCCGCTCGCTGGAGCTGATCGGCCCCGACGGCGAGCCGCGCACCACCTCGCACCCCGGCGAGACCGTCCACCTGGGCGCGCTCGGCATCGTCACCGCGCTCACCCTGGACGTCGTCCCCGCCTTCGCCCTGCGCCAGTACGTCCACCTCGGCCTGCCGCTGGCCCGGTACGCGGAGCGGCTGGACGAGGTGCACGCCGCCGGGTACAGCGTCAGCCTGTTCACCGACTGGGGCTCGGACACCGGCCGGGTCTGGGTCAAGCAGCTCGACGACGGCACCCCCGCCGCCGCCGTCCCCGGCGCCCGCCCGGCCGCCGCCCCCGAGCACCCCGTACCGGGCATGCCGGTCGGCAACTGCACGCCGCAGCTCGGCGCCCCCGGCCCCTGGCACCAGCGACTGCCGCACTTCCGCCCGGAGTTCACCCCCAGCAGCGGCGCCGAGCTGCAGTCCGAGTACCTGCTCCCGCGCCCCGCCGCCCGCGCCGCGATCGCCGAACTGCGGGCCCTGGGAGCGCGGTTGGCGCCCGTCCTGCACATCTCCGAGGTGCGCACGGTGGCCGCCGACGGGCTGTGGCTGAGCCCCGCGTACGGGCGGGACTCGGTGGCCTTCCACTTCACCTGGAAGCCCGACCCGGCCGCCCTCGCCCCCGTCCTCGCCGACGTCGAGCGCGCCCTGCTGGCCCTGGGCGGCCGCCCGCACTGGGGGAAGGTCACGCACGCGCCGCGGGCCGCCGCCACCGCCTACGAGCGGCTGCCCGACTTCCTGGCGCTGCGTCAGGAGCGGGACCCGGCGGGCAAGTTCGGCAACCGCTTCACCGAGACGCTGGCCGCCGCCCTGGGCTGACGCCGCGCCCGGGCCCCCGGCCCGCCACCCCGCTCCGCCGCCCGGTCGGCCCCCCGCTTCGCCGCCCGGTCCGCGGTACCCCGTCCCGCGCCGCTCCCGTACCCCGCTCCGGGGTGCGCGGGCGGCGCAGGACGGGCCGACCGGCCGTCGGTCCGCAACGACGCGGAACCCGCCGACGGCCGGTCCAGGCTTCCGAAACTCGATCGGTCCCCGACCGGCCCACCGCCCGACCGCCTTTCCCGCCGCGCGCGTGGGGATCGGCCGGGTTTCCGGCCGCAATTCCCGCGAGTTTTCGAATGTTCGCAGAAAGTTTCAACCGCTGCATTGACACCCGAACTGACCCGGGTCAAAAATCTTCGACGTCGGCCGTCGCCGCCGACCACAGTCGAGCCGGGTCGCCGGTTCCACCCGCCTCCCTGGCTCCCCAGCGAACCACGAGGAGTCGCACCCCCATGCGCATCACCACGCTCTCGCCGCGCCCGCTGATCGCGGCCCTGGCCGTCGCCGCCACCGCGGCCACCGCACTGACCGCCACCGCCCTCGACCCCACCCCGGCCCGGGCCGCCGGCTGCACCGGCTACGTCGGCCTCACCTTCGACGACGGCCCCTCCAACGACCACACCCCCGCCCTGCTCAGCGCCCTCCAGCAGAACGGCCTGCGGGCCACCATGTTCAACGAGGGCCAGTACGCGGCCGCCTACCCCGCCCAGGTCAGGGCCGAGGTGGCGGCCGGCATGTGGGTCGGCAACCACAGCTACACCCACCCGCACCTGATCCAGGAGAGCCAGGCCCAGATCGACTCCGAGGTCGGCAACACCCAGTCCGCCATCGCCAACGCGGGCGGCGGCACCCCCAAGCTGTTCCGGCCGCCGTACGGCGAGACCAACGCGACCCTGAAGGCGGTCGAGGCCAAGTACGGCCTGACCGAGGTGATCTGGGACGTCGACTCGCAGGACTGGAACGGCGCCAGCACCGCCGCGATCGTCCAGGCCGTCGGCCGCCTGACCAGCGGTCAGGTCATCCTGATGCACGAGTGGCCCGCCAACACCCTGGCCGCGATCCCGCAGATCGCCCAGAACCTCGCCTCCCGCGGCCTGTGCGCCGGAATGATCTCCCCGCAGACCGGCCGCGCCGTCGCCCCCACCGACAACGGCGGCGGCACCGGCGGGGGCACGGGCGGCGGCACCGGCGGTACGGGGGGCGGGAGTTGCACCGCCACGCTCTCGGCCGGCGCCTCCTGGAGCGACCGCTACAACCTCAACGTCGCCGTCACCGGCTCCAGCAGCTGGAAGGTCACCGTCAAGGTGCCCTCCCCCGAGAAGGTCAGCTCCACCTGGAACATCAACGCCAGCTACCCCGACGCCCAGACCCTGGTCGCCACCCCCAACGGCGCCGGCGACAACTGGGGCATGACCATCATGAAGAACGGCACCACCACCTGGCCCACCGTCAGCTGCGCCACCTCCTGAAAGCAATTCCGGGCAGCCGGAAAACGCTTTTCCCCGGGCGCGCGGAAAAAGCAGCACCAGTCAGCCGTGTACGTACTTGGTCGGCTCCGGTATCCGCGCGCCCGTCCTCTCGCATCTGCGCTTTCCGCGGCCCGGGCGGCCGCCCTCCGGTGCGGCCCGCCCTCCCGGGCGATCGAAACTTTCGAAGCCTCGTGATCGAAAATTGTGCCCCACCGAGCCGACGGGCGCCATCGAACGCGCAGGCCACGAATTCGACTGGGCCTCCTCCTGCCCCACGACACCGGCACTGACCAGCGGCTTCCCTGACTGGCACTCAACTCCGGTACGACCGACGCATTCGGAAACTCTGTCGAAACCGTTGACAGCCCGTCCGGCGCCGCCCAACACTGTCGCCGAACCCCACGGCCTCCGCTCCCCCACCCCACCCACAGAACGGATCGCCCCGTGAAGATCCCCCACAAGGCCCGCGTCCTCCCGCTGGCCCTCGCCGCCGTCGTCCTGCTCCCCGGCACCGCCGACGCCGCGACCATCACCAACAACCAGACCGGCAACGACGGCGGGTACTTCTACTCGTTCTGGAGCGACGGCAACGGCTCGTCCTCGATGTCCCTGAACGGCGGTGGCAACTACGGCACCTCCTGGAGCAACGTCGGCAACTTCGTGGCCGGCAAGGGCTGGAGCACCGGCTCGCGCAACCCCGTGACGTACTCCGGCACTTGGAGCACCAACGGCAACGCCTACCTGTCGCTGTACGGCTGGACCACCAACCCGCTGGTCGAGTACTACATCGTCGACAACTACGGCTCCTACAAGCCCACCGGCACCTACAAGGGCACCGTCACCAGCGACGGCGGCACCTACGACATCTACGAGACCACCCGCTACAACGCCCCCTCCATCCAGGGCAACCAGACCTTCAACCAGTACTGGAGCGTCCGCCAGTCCAAGCGCACCGGCGGCACCATCACCGTCGGCAACCACTTCGACGCCTGGGCCCAGCACGGCATGAACCTCGGCAACATGAACTACGAGATCCTCGCCACCGAGGGCTACCAGAGCAGCGGCAACTCCAACATCACCCTGGGCTCCTCCACCGGCGGCGGTGGCACGGGCGGCGGCGGCACCGGCGGCGGCGGCACCGGCGGGAGCTGCAGCGCGTCGCTGTCCGCGGGCGACTCCTGGAGCGACCGCTACAACCTGAACGTCAACGTGACCGGCTCCAGCACCTGGAAGGTCACCGTCAAGGTGCCCTCCCCGGAGAAGGTCAGCGCCACCTGGAACGTCAACGCCAGCTACCCCGACGCCCAGACCCTGGTCGCCACCCCCAACGGCGCCGGCAACAACTGGGGCATGACCATCATGAAGAACGGCACCACCACCTGGCCCACCGTCAGCTGCAGCCTGAACTGACCCGTCCCCGGGCCGGGTCGGCCGTCGACCGCACCGGCGGGTGCGTCCGACGGCCGGCCCGGCCGGCCCGTTCCCCCACCGGGTACGGCGCTCAGGCCGCGTGCCGGTACGTCGGGTAGGTCAGGTACCCGACGTCGCCGCCCTGGTAGAAGGTGCTCTCGTCGGCGGACGCGAGCGGCAGGCCCGAGCGCAGGCGTTCGACCAGGTCGGGGTTGGCGAGGAAGCCGCGGCCGAAGGCGATCAGGTCGGCGCCCAGCTCCAGCCAGCGCTCGGCGTCCGCCATCCCGGCCGGCCGCGGGCCGCCGGGCATGCTGGGGCTGACGATCAGGGTGCCCGGCCAGGTCTCGCGCAGCCGCAGCAGGACGTCCTCGCCGGCGGTGGCCTCCAGGTGCACGTAGCCGAGGTCGAGACGGGCCAGCTCGGTCAGCAGCGCGGTGTTCAGCTCGGCCGCGTCGTCCTCCACGACGCCCCAGATGCCGCCGCCGGGCGACAGCCGGATGCCGGTGCGGGCGGCGCCCACGGCGTCGACGGTGGCGGCGGCCGCCTCCACGGCGAACCGGATCCGGCCGGCGATCGAGCCGCCGTAGCGGTCCGTGCGCAGGTTGGCGTTGGACGAGAGGAACTGGGAGATCAAGTAGCCGTTGGCGCCGTGCAGTTCGACCCCGTCGAAGCCCGCCTCGACGGCGCGGCGGGCGGCGTCCGCGTAGGACCGGACGTGTTCGGCGACCTCGTGGGTCTCCAGGGCCCGCGGCACGGGCACCGGCTGCGGGCCGCTCGGGGTGAACACGCTGCCCTCGCCGGGCACCGCGGACGGGCCGACCGGCTGGAGGCCGGTGGTCTCGGGGTGCGAGATCCGGCCGCCGTGCATGAGCTGGGCGAAGATCCGCCCGCCGGAGGTGTGGACCGCGTCAGTCACCTGCCGCCAGGAATCCGTCTGCTCGTCGGTGTGCAGGCCGGGCGTGCCCGGGTTGGACTGCCCGACCAGGCTGGGCTGGACGCCCTCCGTGACGATCAGGCCGGCCGTGGCGCGCTGCGCGTAGTAGCTGGCCATCGAGGGGGTGGCCAGACCGCCGGGGGCGGCCCGGACCCGGCTCATCGGGGCCATCACGGTCCGGTTGGGCAGCGTGAGCTCGCCGAGACGGTGGCTGCTGAACAGGGAAGGCACGTCGTTCTCCTCGCGTACGTCCGTGCTCCGGTCGCCGGGGCACACGGGTACGCTAAAACCTGACACCGGTGTCAGGGGCAAGCGGAAGGACGCCGCCCGCCCGGGTGGGGTGCGTCACGGCCCCGCGGCACCGCGACCACTGCGGGAGGCAGCCATGCGGATCGGGGAGCTCGCGGCACGCGCCGGAGTGAGCGTGCGGTCACTGCGCTACTACGAGCAGCGCGGACTGCTCACCAGCACCCGCACGCCGAGCGGGCAGCGGCGCTACGCGGAGGGCGACGTGGAGCGCGTCCGCTTCGTTCAGGAGCTCTACGCGGCCGGCCTCTCCAGCGGCACCATCGCCGAACTCATGCCGTGCCGCTACGCCCCGAGCCGGCACAACTCCGACGCCACGCTGGAGCGGCTGGCCCACGAGCGCGAGCGGATCACCGCGCAGATCGACGACCTCCTGCGGGCCCGGGACACCCTCGACCGGATGGCGCTGCTGGCCCGGGCCCACCGCGAGACGCTGCCGGTCCCGGAGCCCGTCGCGGGGTGAGCCCCCACCGGGGTCCCGGGGCCCGGCCGGCAGGTTCAGCGGGCCGGGTCGAGCCGGGTCCAGGGTTCGGGGTGGGCCAGGGCGAGGCGGGGGCGGCGGTGGGCCCAGTGGTGGACGGCGGTGGCCATCGCGGTGGCGGGGTCGGGGACCTTCCAGGTCGGGGTGAAGGGGCGGCGCATGCCGGTGTAGCTCTGGAACATCGCGAGCAGCTTGACGGCCTGGCTCTGGACCGGGGAGAGGTACCGGTCGGAGAGCGGGAGGAAGAAGCGGTTCCAGCTGTCGGTGGAGACCAGCGGCGGGCGGTCCAGCGGGGCGACGCCGCGGGTGGCGCGGAAGGCGTTGAGGGTGTCCAGGATGACGTCGAGCAGGGTGTCGAGGTCCAGGCTGTCGGGCCCGGCCGCGATCACCTCGGTGCGGGGGCGCTCGGGGGGCGCGGCGAGGACGGCGGCGGTGAGCGCGGCGGCGACCTCGTCGACGGGGCTGATCTCGGCGTGGCCGGCCGGGTCGCCGACCACCACGGCGGCGGTGCCGGAGACCAGCGCCTGGAGCATCGTGTAGGGGCCGGAGAAGCGGGCGATCGCGCCGTCGGAGCGGCGGCCGACCACCAGCGGCGGGCGGACCAGGGTGAGCGGGCCGGGGTGGAGCTCGCGGGCGGTCTCCTCGCAGCGGGCCTTGGACCACTCGTAGCCGTTGCGGTAGCCCTCGAACTCGGCGCCGCGCAGGTCCTCGGGGTTGCGGTCGCCGCCGACGTACGCGGTGGAGACCTGGACGAGGTGGGTGTCCCGGTCGGCGAGGGCGAGGGCGGCGCGCAGCGGGTCGAGGTTGGCGGCGGTGGCCTCCGCGCGGCCGAGGGTCCAGCGGGTGCTGGCGGCGGCGTGCACGATGACGTCCCAGTGGCCGCCGAGTTCGGGGGGCGGGGGTTCGGCGCCCATCCGCCAGTGCACGGTGTCCGGGCCGCGCCGGGCGACCGGGACGAGATCGAGCGGGCGGCCGTGTTCGCGGGCGGCGGCCGGTAGCTGGTGGGCGAGTTCGGTACCGACGACACCGGTCGCCCCGGTGAGCAGGACGCGCATGGGGTGTTCCCTCCTCCTGTGTGCGGGCGGGTCAGCTGGGGGGTGCGAGCACCAGGCAGGCGTTCTGGCCGCCGAAGCCGAAGGCGTTGGAGAGCACGGGGGCGGGGGCGACGGCGCGCGGGGCGCCGTGCACCAGGTCGACCAGGTCGGCCTCGGGGCTGCGGCACAGGTTGGCGACCGGCGGAACGAGTCCGTCGGTGGCGCAGCGCAGCGCGAGCGCGGCGGCGAGCGCCCCGGCGGCGCCGATCAGGTGGCCGGTGACGCCCTTGATCGCGGTGACGGGCGGCGGTTCCACGCCGTAGCAGCGGGCGACGGCGCGGGCCTCGGCCCGGTCGCCGGGGACGGTCGAGGTGCCGTGGGCGCTGATGTGGCCGATGTCGGCGAGGGTGAGTCCGGCGTCGGCGACGGCGGCGCGCATGCAGCGGGCGGCGACCTCGCCGTCCTCGTGCGGGGCGGCGATGTGGAAGGCGTCGCAGTTCTCGGCGTACCCGGCGATCTCGCCGTGGATCCGGGCGCCGCGGGCGCGGGCCGCCTCCCAGCGTTCGAGGATCAGCACGACGGCGCCCTCGCCCATCACGAAGCCGTCCCGGTCGGCGTCGAACGGGCGGCTGGCCAGGGCGGGTTCGTCGTTGCGCAGGGACAGCGCGCGCATCCGGGCGAAGGAGCCGAGCACGACGGTGCTGACGGCCGCGTCGACGCCGCCGGCCACCGCGACGTCCAGTTCGCCGTACCGGATCCGGCGGGCGGCCTCGGCGAGGGCGGTGCCGCCGCTGGCGCAGGCGCTGGAGTAGGTGGTGCAGACGCCCTGGAAGCCGTGGCGCAGCGCGACCCGGCAGGCGGGCGAGTTGGCCATGGTGCGCGGGACAGTGTGCACGGGCAGGTCGCGCGGCCGGTGGACGTAGCCGGCGGTGGCCTCCTCCATGCTGGTGAGGCCGCCGATGCCGGTGCCGATCTGGACGCCGATCCGCTCGCGCGGTTGTTCGGCGGGCAGTGCGGCGTCGGCGAGCGCGTCGGCGGCGGCGCACAGCAGCAGCCGGGCCGGGCGGTCGATCTGCCGGGCCTCGCGCCGGCTCAGGTACGGCTCGGTGTCGAACTCCGGTACCAGGCAGGCGATGTGGACCGGCAGGCCGGCCTCGGCGAGGCGGTCCAGCCGGGTCGCGGCGGGCTTGCCGGACAGGACGGCGGCGTACGCCTCGTCGAGGGTGTTGCCGGCCGGGGTCTTCAGGCCGATGCCGGTGACGGCGACCCGGTGGCCGCCCGAGGGGTGCCGGTCTCGCGCGTTCACGCGGAGCCCTCCGGGGCGGGCACCAGGGCGATCACCGCGTGGGCGGTGCGGCTGCCGGGCGCGGCGGTGGCGGGGTCGGCCGCCCGGGCGTGCAGCAGGTCGACGGCGTGGCCGACGTCGCGGGCCGAGAGCAGGTCGTCCGGGTCGATCCGCAGCCGCAGGGTGCGCTCCAACCGGGCGCCGATCTCCATGAGTTCGAGGCTGTCGATGCCGTACTCGTCGGCCAGGCTGGTCCGGTCGTGCAGGTCGTCCGGTTCGGTGCCGAGGACGTCGGAGACGACCGTCCGGACCGTCGCGGCGAGTTCCTCACGCGTGAGCACCCGGGTGCCCTCCTTCGGTGGTGGTGCGGGCGGTGCCCGGGGTGGCGGCGGACCGCGCGGTGGCGGTGCCCGGTACGGCGGCGGACCACGCGGTGGCGGTGCCCGGGGTGGGCCGCAGGGTGCGGCCGGTGGCGGCCAGCGCGGCGTCCAGGATGCTTTCCGCTTCGGCGAGTTGGGCGGCGCTGGTGATCAGCGGCGGCAGCAGCCGGACGGTGGTGGGGCGGCTCAGGCAGGGGGAGACCAGCAGGCCGGTGGCGGCGAGTTCGAGCACCGTCGCGCCGGCGGCCTGCGGGGAGGCGCAGTCCAGGCCGCGCAGCAGGCCGCGGCCGGGCACCGCCCGCACCACGTCCGGGTGGCGCTCCCGCAGACCGGTCAGCACGGCGTCCAGTCGGGCGGCCAACTCCGTGCCGTGGTCCGCGAGTTCCTCGATCGCGTCGAGCGCGGCGGGGACGGCGGCGCAGCTCAGCGGGTGGCCGCCGAAGGTCGCCGAGTGCAGGAACGGATCGGCGGCCAGCGGCGCGTACAGGCGCTCGGAGCACAGCAGGGCGGAGAGCGGGACGACGCCGCCGCCCAGCGGCTTGCCGAGCAGCACCGCGTCCACCGGCAGGCCGTCGGCGAGGGCCACCGAGCGGGGGCCGCACCGGCGCAGGCCGCACTGGATCTCGTCGGCGATCACGAACGCCCCGTCGCGGGCCGCGTCCGCGCACCACTGCCGCAGCACCTCGGTGGGCAGCGGCAGCGCGCCGTTCTCGCCCTGCACCGGTTCGAGCACGACCGCGGCCACCTCGCCGCCCGCGGTCTCCCGGCCCACCGCCGCCGGGTCCTCGGCGTCGACGTGCACCACGTCCACCTCGCAGCCGAGCAGGCCGCGCCGGTACAGCGGGCTGTGGGTGAGCGCGAGGGCGCCCAGCGACTTGCCGTGGAAGCCGCCGCGGACCGCCAGCACCCGGGGGCGTCCGGTCGCCAACCGGGCCAGTTTGACGGCGACTTCGACCACGTCCGCGCCGTTCAGGCCGAAGTAGACCTTCGGGAGCGCGTCGCCGAGGTAGCCACTGAGCCGGGCGGCGGCCTCGGCGGTGACCGGGTTGGCCAGGCTGCGGGTCGCGGTGGGCATGGCGTCCAGCTGGCCGCGGACGGCGGCGGTGACCGCGGGGTGGCGGTGACCGAGCAGGGTGACCGCGTAGGAGCCGAAGTCCAGGGCGGTCCGGCCGTCGGAGAGCGTCACCCGGCAGCCCTCGGCGACCGATTCGACCGCGCCGCGACCGGCGAAGCCGCCGGTGAGGGCGAGCTTCGGGGAGAGGTGGCGGCGCAACCGGTCGAAGACGGCGGCGGCGTCCGGGGCGGTGGCCGGGGCGGCCGTACTCGGGCTCGGGCCCGGGCCCGGGACCGGGCCGGGCAGGGTGGTGGTCACCGGGCGGCCCCTTCCGGGGTCATCCGGCGCTCCAGGGCGCCGAGCATCTGCGCGGCGCTCTCCCGCAGGGCGTCCGCCGCGACCGGGTTGAGCATCTCGGCGAGCAGCGGGATGCCGATGTCGAAGTCCACGTGCAGTTCGACGGTGCTGCCCCCGCCGGGCGCCGCCCGCACCGCCCAGTGACCGGCGAACTCGCCGAGGTCGCCGGTGAGTTGCTCGAAGTCGAAGCGGCGCGCGGCGTGGTCGATCACCTCCGTCTCGACCCAGCGCAGCACCGAGCCCTGCAACCGGACCGACCAGGCGGTGGTGCGGTGCCGCGGGTCGGGCTGCTCGACGAGTTCGACCGAGTCGACGCTGTCCATGCAGCCGGGGTAGCCGAGGACGTCGACCACCACCGGCCAGGCGACCTCGGGCGCCGCGGCGACGGGCAGTTCCACTTCAACGTGCGGCATCTGACGGCCTCTCTACGGGACGGCTGGCGGGCGCGGGGAGCGGGGCGCCCCGGGCGGGACGGGACGGGGTCCCCGGGGCGGGACGGGACGGGAGCCGGTCGGCGTGCGGGCCGAGGGCCTGGGTCCGGGCGGCGCCCAGGGCGGCCGGGAGCAGGCGGCGCAGCAGCGCGCGGGGCAGCGGGCACAGGTGGGTCATCGCGTGCCACTGCCCGACCAGGGCGCAGCCCATCTCCACCTTGGGCAGGTACGCGGTCTGCGCGAAGCGGATGCGCCGGCTGCCGTTCGACAGGGCCAGCCGGACGGCCGCGTAGTGCAGGTTGTGGTAGAGCGCGGCCTCGTGGGCGAGGCGGTAGTCCAGGCCGATCCGGGCGCCGGTCGCGCCGTCCCCGGCGAACAGGCAGAGCAGGAAGCCGACCAGCCTCGCCCGCTCCGGGACGCCCTCCCGTCCGGCTGCCGGGGCGTCCTCCGCTCTCTTCGCCGGGGCGTCCTCGAAGCAGGCCACCAGGCGGCTGTCCGGGTCGGCGGCGACGGCGGCCAGGAAGGCGTCGTCCAGCACGTCGAGGGTCTGGTCGGCCCGGTCCATCACCTGCCGGTAGAGGGCGGGCAGCTGGGGCAGCAGGTGGTCGAACTCGGCCAACACCTCGATCCGCAGGCCGGGGTGGGCGTCGAAGCGGCGGATCTTGGCCCGGGCGTTGCGCCGGGGCTTGGCCGGGAGGGTGGCCAGGTAGTCCTCGAACGAGGCGCCGGGCAGGGCGAGTTCGGTGTCGGGCAGGGCGGGGGCGAGGAAGAACCCGGCCTCCGTCAGCGGGGCGCGCAGCGGGGCGAGGTCCGGTCCGGCGAAGTCCTTGAACAGCACGGTGCCGAGCCGTTCGCGGCGGGCGAGGTCCAGCACGGCGGCGACCAGCAGCCGTCCGGCGACCGGGTCGAGCGGCTCCGGCGCCAGCAGGTGGCCCTGGCCGAGCAGGTGGCCGCAGAACAGCGTCGGCACCCGCAGCAGGCGGGGGGCGAGGCGGCGCAGCGGGGCGAGGCGGCGGCGCTCGTCCGGGCCGACGATCCGGTCCAGGGCCAGGTCGGGGAAGAGGCTGAGCGGCAGCAGCGCGACCGGTTCGCCGTCCCGGTGCACCGTCAGGTAGGCGTACCCGGCGGGCCCGACCCGGCTGCCCTCCAGGGCGGCGAAGACGCTCCGGGACCACATCGGGTCGTCGGCCGGGGCGAGCCGTTCCCACAGGCCGGGCGGCAGTTGTGCGACGCCGCGCCGCACCTCGACCCGGTAGCGGTCCCGCTGCGGGTCCGCCGCCCGGGGCCCGGCCCACGACCGCCCCGGGAGCACCGCCCTCCGTACCGATCGCCGCACCGGTTCAGCCGATCCGCAGCGGGCGGCCGTCCAGGTGCTCCCGCAGCGGGCGGGCCATCCTGGAGCGGGCGGGCGGGTGGAAGGTCAGGCCGGTGGCGGCGGAGGCCAGGTAGGAGCCGTCCGGGGAGCCGATGAAGGACATGCCGCCGAGCGCCTCCAGGCAGGCCCGGGTGGTGGCGGCGATCGCGTCCTGCGCGGCGTAGCGGGCGGTCAGCGCCCGCACCAGCAGCGCCTCGTCCCGGGGTTCGTCGGCCATCGCCCGGGCGACGGCCTCCACGGCGAGCACCGCGCCCTCCACCGGGACCAGGTACGGGGTCGGGTCGGCCTCGCCGCCGCCGGGGCGCTCCAGGGTCCGTTCGACCAGGGCGCTGGCCACGCCGAGGTACCCGGCGGTGAGCAGCAGCTCGAACCAGAGGAAGCCGGCCACGTTGAGCGCGTCCGGCACGGCGTCGGCGGTGACCTCGGTGGCGACCACCATGCTCGGATCCAACTCGACGTCGGTGAGCCGGACTTCGTCGCTCTCGGCGCCCGCCAGGATCGGCGTGCCCCAGAACGGGTGGACGGTGATGCCGGGGGTGTCGGCCGGGATCAGCGCGACGGCGAGGCGCTCCACGCCGTCCGGCCCGGGCAGTGCGACCGAGGCGGTCAGCAGGTCCATCGAGCGGGAGAGGCTGCACGGCATCTTGCGGCCGTTCAGCACGATCCGGTCGCCGCGCCGCTCGGCGGTCAGGTGCGGGGTGAGGATGTTCTGCCCGGGCCGGCCCTCGGCGAACGCGGAGGCCACCAGCAGCCGCTCCTTGGCGACGGTCTCCAGCAGCGCCCCCTCCAGGCCGTCCCCGTACGCGGCGGCCTCGACCAGGCCCGCGACGGAGAAGTGGTGCATGGTGGTGGCCACCGCCAGCGAGGGGCAGCGGGCGCCGACCGCCCGCTGGACCCGGACGGCCTGCAGCGCGGTGGCCCCCGCGCCGGAGTTCGCGGCGGGCACCAGCAGTCCCGGGCCGCCGGCCTCCCGGAACGCGGCGATCGCCGGGCTGGGCGACCGCTCCAGTTCGGCCAGCGGGTACCGGGCCAGCGCCCGGTCCAACCCGGGCATGAGCGCTTCGAGTTCGGCGCGTTCGCGGTGCAGGAAGTTCACGTGCTGGTCCTTCGGGGAGGGACGGGACAGCTCGGACACGGCTGGGGTGCGGGTGCGGTGCGGTGCGGGTACGGGTACGGGTTCGGTACGACGGGCCGGGGGCCGGGAGGCCGGAGGCCGGCGGCCGGGCCGGTGCGCGGGGCTAGCCGGTGGCCGCCAGCGGCAGTGCGTCGAACGAGCGCAGGCAGGCCGAGGGGCGCCGCACCGGCGGCCCGGCCGGGGCCAGCCGGGGGAAGCGCTCCAGCAGCCGGCCCAGCAGCAGCGCCCCCTCCAGCCGGGCCAGCGCCGCGCCGAAGCAGTAGTGCGGTCCGGCGCCGAAGCTCAGCACCCGCACGCCCGTCCGGTGCACCAGGAAGGCGTCCGGGTCCGGGTAGCGGTCCGGGTCCCGGTTGGCGGCGCCGAGCACCGCGGTCACGCTGCCCCCGGCGGGGACGTCCACCCCGCCCACCCCGACCGGGCGCAGCGCGAGGCGCTCGGTCATCAGCACCGGCCCGTCCCAGCGCAGCACCTCCTCGACCGCGCCGGGCAGCAGGCCCGGATCGGCCCGGAGCAGCGCGGCCTGCCCGGGGTGGGTCAGCAGGGTGTGCACCGCCGTGCCGAGCAGCCCGGCGGTGGTCTCGAACCCGGCCACGAAGACCAGCACCAGCAGGTCCGCCAACTCGCGCTCACTCAGCGGTCGTCGGCCTCCAGCGGGGCGCCGGTCCGCACCGTCGGAGCGGTCGGACGAGGCCGGGGCCGGGGTCGGGGTCGGGGCGAGCAGCGCCGAGGCGAGGTCCTCGGCGGGACGGGCCCGGCGCTCGCGCAGCAGGGCGGCGAAGTACTCGCGCAGGGCGGTCACCGCCGCGTCCGCCCGCCGCCAGTCCTCGTCCGAGCGCACCGGCTCCAGCAACCGGGCGGCGTCCCGGCCCAGTTGGTGGAAACGCTCCCGGTCGGTCCCGGGGACCCCGATCAGTTCGCCCACCACCGCGACCGGCAGCGGATATCCGACGATTTCCTGGAAATCGGCCGTCCCGCCGTCCGAGGTGGCGTCGGCGAACCGGTCGAGCAGTTCCTCCACGGTCTTCTCCACCCCGGCGGACAACTCCGCCGCCCGGCGCGGACCGAACGCCCCCGTCAGCGGCGCGCGCAGCCGCTCGTGCGCGGCGCCGTTGGTGCCGAGCAGCGAGGCGTAGAAGAAGTCCGCCGCCGGCCGGGCCACCCACTCGGGGCGCTCGCGGCGCAGCCAGTCGCCGTCCGGCACCGCGAAGGCCGGGCCGGACAGCACCGCCTGGCAGTCGGCGAACCCGGTCAGGAAGCGGGTGCCCAACTCCTCGTCGTGCAGCACCGGGGCGACCTCCCGCAGCAGCGCGAGCGAAGCGTAGGGCCCCGCCGGGGAGTCGGAGACACCAGGAGCCAGGGCCGCCCGCAGGAGCCCGACCGCCCCCGCCGGGCCGACCGCAGAACCGTTCACCGAACTCGCCCACCTTCACCCGCAGCGGCGCACGCCGGGCCCGCCGAAGCGACCCTGCAATGGCATGCCGTTCGGGTAGAGAGTAGCCGAATGTGAATTCCCGCGCACGGCAGGAAATCATTGAAATAGCCATCCGCCCATAGGACTTACTGCCCGTCAGACCATCCCCGAAATACCGCCCCCAGTCCCATCAGCGTCGGCAACGTACGTTCCCTCAGTCGGCGGCGGGTCAACGAATCATGTAGCGGTACACCGGGTCCCCTTCCCCGGCAGGTTCCTTGGTGCCCAAGTCCCGGTAGCCGAGGGCCGCGTACATCTTTGTTGCAGCCTCAGCTTCGGGGCGGACCGCGAGGGTGGTGCGCTCCGCGCTGGTACCACCGACCACCTCGGCGTGCAACGCTCGTCCGAGTCCTTGGCGACGCCACTCTGGGCCCACGGCGATTTCCCGGATGACGAACGTGCGGTGCCCGTCTTCTCGGGTGAAGGAGTCGTCCAGATCCAGGCCCGTCCACCACCGGCTGTCCGACTGAAGAAGAAGGCCGAAGGCGAAACCGGCCAGCGTCTCGCCCGAGCAGGCCAGCACCAAACGGAAACCGGGCATGCTCCGGAACGCTTCGTAGCCCTTGAGGAAACCTGCGAGGTCGCGCGGCCCCTCGAAGTACGGCGGCTCTGCGAACACCTGCCCGTACAGGGGTGCTATCACGTCGAGCGCCTGTGCTGCGGCGTCCGGGTCGGTGACGGTGTCGAGGACGAAGTCCTGCACGGTACTCCTTCTACTGCATCAGGTGGGCGGTGCTGGCTGCGGCCAGGGAGGGGTTCAACAGCTTCAGGTGGGAGTGCGCCTCCTGCATGGACGTCCGCGCCCGGCCGGAGGACACCTCGGTCAGCAGAACAGCACCAGAGGAGAGTCCGTAGGCTGCCTCCTCGGCTTCGCCCGCCTGCGCGAGCGCACCAGCAAGGTTGAAACGCACCAAGGCTTCGTTCCGCGCATAGTTGGCCTCCTGGTACCCGAGGGAACGCCGAAGCCACTCCACCGCGGCCTTGTGGTGCCCGGTCTCGGTGAACAGAGACGCTTGCGCCAACGCCAGCTCCGCCGGCCCGTGGAACACGGCCCAGTCGGGCACCGGACGCTCGTGGCGTTCTTGCTCGAAGGTGCGCGTGGCTTGCGCCAGAGTCGACCGAGCCCCAACGGGGTCACCCAGCATGGCGAGGGCGCGGGCCTCCCGCGTCAGCAGGATGGACATGAGAGCGGGCGGCGCCCACGAGACGGCTTTGAGCTGGGCTCGGCGGGCGTAGTCGAGCGCAGCGTCGGGCCTGCGCTCCCGAAGGTTCATGAGAGCCATCGACGCCATCACCACGACGGCCAGGGAGTCGTCCTTCAGCTCGTCAGCCCGAGTGAGCGCGATGCCCCAGTGCTTCCGAGCCCTCTCGTTGTCCCCGGCGTCGAACGCCAGCCACGCGACGTGTTCAGCAGTCTCCCCTGCGATCAGGCGAAGCTGCCGGCCGATAGTGCCGGGGTAGCCGGTGGTGGCGATCAGCCTTTCGGCCCTGGCGAGATGAGCCTGCGCAAGCGGACCCACTGTCGCACCACCGAACCGGTCGTCCAGGCCGTAGAGGGAGACGAGCCCGGCCCGGAGGTCCATGACCGTCTCGGTCCCCGCGCGGGGGGTCGACAGGGTGGCGGACACGGCGGCACCGCCCGCCAGAGCCATGAAGGTTCGACGGTTCACGTCTTGCTCATCTCGGTGTGCTGGGGTGGGGCCTGCTCGGCGGTGGGGTGGCACAACAAATCCGGCCTGCTCCAACGGGATACCCAACATGGCTTCGAGCACCTGTTGTCGCTGCGGATGAGGGCACGGAGGCAATGGCTGTCGCCAGCGCAAGCACTGGCGACTGCTCACGTCTTCGGGCAATCCGAGCTTGCGCGCCGTAGCGGCGTATACCTGCCGGAACCGGGTCGGACGATCCCAGCCGAACTCGGTGCACAGGCGGGTGAATTGCGTCTCCACGCCGGGTGTCTCCACACCGAGACGGTAACCCGCCGGTCAGTTGCCGCGCAGGCGTCCGCCTCCGCAAAAGTCCGCCGAAAAGTCCGATCGTCTTCGCCGTTGATCTTGTCTTGGCGGTCAACTGGTCCCAGCCGGCCGGAGTGACGACTCGATCACTCACCGTCGTACGGCGCCGGCTGCCAATTCAAGGGCTCCCGGCCCGCTCAACCGATCTCCGGGAGCCGACCATCCCCGCGGATCACAGCGGGCTTGACTCGGACGGACGGCAAGACATGAGCGACAAGAACGGCTCGGGCGACCACGGTGGTTCGGGCGACCACAACGGCGACAAGCCGAAGGACCAGTAGCCGACTGGGGTCCTCCCTCCGACGCGTCCGGACTTCTCGGGCGCGCCGGGCTGGGGCCCTCGAACAGGAAGAAGGCCCCATGCCGCGCCGGGCCTCGCTTCGGGCCTCGCTCGACGCCCAGCGGTCGGCGTAGGCACGGGGTGGGCGAGCAGGACGAGTACCGCGTGGCGGCCGGGCGAGCCGCCCACCGACTTCCCACCCCCAAACCGGTCGTCGTGGCTTACCCGACCGCCCTGCTGGTGCTGCTGGTGCTGCTGGCCCTGGCGACGGCGCTGATCCTCTCCGGCCGCACCTGACCGCGCGCCACAAGGCGCTCACGAACTCCCGGCCCTTCGGAAGGACGCTTCCGGCGGACCGGGCCGCACCACCCTGCGCGACTGCCCGCCCATCTCCGGACGGGCAGAACGAATCCGATGGGAGAAGCACATGAGCGAGATCAAGCAGGCCCCGGAGATCACCGACCTGACCCGGCGGCTGGACCACTCCGTCCCGGACGGCGACTTCGCCCCGGTCGCCGAGAGCTGACCTCAACCCTGAGGTGACGCCGCCTCGTCGGCGGCCCGGCGGGTCGGCTCGGTGCACACGGCCGAGTCGGCTCGCTCCCCTCCCGATCCGTCCTCCGCACGTTCCGTCCGAGGAGAGTCCACCGTGTCGACCACGATTGCCGCCCGCGTTCCGTCCGGCTCCTTCTTCGACCTCACCCGCAGCGACCCGGAACTGACCCGACTCCGGGAGGAGGGTGCCGAGTCGGTCCTCCCGTTCGCGCTGATGGGCCGCATCCTGCGCTCGGGCACCCCCTACGCGGAGCACGCCCGTACGCTGCGCAGCGAACAGCTGACGGTGGCCGGGGCCACCTTCGACTGGTTCGACGCCGAGCTGCCCCGCGAGATCGCCGCCGACATCAACCTGGCGAACTACCGGATCGTGGAGCACACCGACGAGCGACGCGCGGCGCTGACGGCCGCGCTGGACCGCCTGTCGCTGGTCCATCCCGAGGGCTTCGAGCGCATGCGCGAGTTCGTGCGCGGCCTGCTCTGGGTGGGCCTCAAGCCCGGTGTCCCCACCTCGTCGCTCACCAGTTCCAGTGACCCGGCGCTCCCGTACGTCATCGTGTTCTCCGACAAGGCCCGGCACCACATCCCGCCGAACACCGTCAGCCCGCAGCCGTCGCCGCTGTTCCTGGCGGAGAACCTGCTGCACGAGGGGACGCACCAGTCGATCGCCCTGCACATCCACCAGCACCAGGTCTTCGCCGACGGGTACTCCTCCGCGACCTCACCGAAGATCGAGATCGCCTGGCGAGCCGGTCAGGGCATCACCCGCAACCAGGCACGGGAGATCGACCGCGCCTTCCACGCGACCTGCGTCTACAGCCAGTTGCTGCGCTTTCGCCGTACCGAGCTCGACCGCGACAACCTGACTGGGGCCGAACGCACGAGTTTCCGCAGCGCCTACGACGAGGGCCTGCCGGCCGCCCACTACCTCATGCGCGAACTCGAAAACCTGGCCGGGCACTTCACCCCGCACGGGACGGACCTGCTGGCCGGACTGCGCCAGCAGCTCGACCAGCTGTAGTGCCAGGCTGACCACAACCGAACGAGGGAAGGCCCCGTGCTCCAGCACCTCATCAGACAAGACGAAAACCTGCGGATGGTCCCCACCGACCGGGCCGAGCTCACCGCCGCAGTCGACCGGCTCCAGGAGGAGCTGGCCACCGGGCCCGATCCCGACCGGACCCGAGTCCTGACCCGGTGGATCGGGACCGCCCAACTGAGCCTGGGGAACCACGACGAGGCCCACACGTTCCTCCGCCGGTCGCTCGAACTGGCCATCACCAGCGGGAACGTCCGAGCCATCGTCGCCACCGAACTCAACTTCGGCGACGCCCACCGCTACGCCGGAGACATCGAGACCGCGGAGACGTTCTACCGCAGCGCCCTGGACACCGCGCGGGGCCAGTGCCCGGAACTCCTCGACTACGCGCTCCAGCACTTCGGCAAGCACCTCATGGAACGCGGCGACCTCACCGGTGCCCGTACACATCTGCAAGAGGCGCTGCGGCTGCGGATCGCCAAGGGGGACACCGAACTGGTCGAGTCCACGCAAGCCGCACTCGACCGGATCGGCACCCTGATCGGCAACTCCATTGCGGCAGAAGGTGAGTGGAGCCGTAGGTGGACGGCCTGGCTCCAGGCCCGCACCGGCATCGCTGACCCGGCACGGTGGCACGACGGGTTCCCCGCCCTTCGCGAGCAGATCCAGGGTCTCGCCGCGCACCAACGGGTGCAGCCCCGGCACCTGTGGGACCAGCCGTTCCCCGCCGAACTGGTCGCCGCCATGGCGACCGAGGCCGAGAAGGCCCTCTTCTCCGAGGGGTACCTGCACAACGGCAAGCGGAACACGGCCGTCGGCGAGGCCGCGAACCACTTCGCCAGCCAGGTCGACTTGGCCGCGATCGTGGCGCGGGCCACCGGCCTGGAGGTCGAGCAGCCGCACACCGGTGTCTACATCGGTTACACGGAAGGGCAGTCCCTCGACTTCCACCTGGACGAGGCCGGGTTCGGCGAGGCCAACCTGATCATCTGTCTCCAACACACCCGCCCCATCGACGCGGGCAGGGCCAGTACCACCGCTTTCATCAGCGCCGCCGGCTACCTCGAATGCGACCTCGCAGCGGGCAGCGGTGTCGTCTTCGACGGGGCACTCACACCGCACGGCCGGACGCCCCTGGGCGCCGGGGAGAGCATCACCCTCATCAGCCTCGGCTTCCGCGCCCGGGACCAAGCCAGACGTGTCCTTTCGGATCTTCCCCCGGCTCCGGCGTAACCCGGGCGAGTCAATTCGAACGTCCCAACTGGGGCCCCTTGCAGCGCGGTTGCGGAGGATGGCGCCCCTCTCCTGGGGGACGAGCCATCGGCTCCTCCCGTCGGACGAGCGGGGCCGGGCGGCTTCCTCCGCCGGAACGACCGCGTCCGTCCGGTGGGTGGGGCGGCGGCGAACCATGGAGGCACGCAGACGACCGCGCCCTACGTGCTGACTCCGAGCACTGTCTCGGAGTGCCTGGCGCTGCTCCGCCTGGGCCTGGTCCGCTGCTGCCGGCCGTCACCTGCTACGCCTGCCGGGCCCGGCGCCGGGGCCGGGCCCGGGCGCGTGCCGACCCGGGCGGGTGGTCCTCAGGGCCGGCCGGGGGTGCCCGGCGCTCCGGCGCCGTCCGGTCCGGGGGCCAGGCCGGCGCGGTGGGCCAGGACCACCGCCTGGACCCGGTCGCGCAGGCCGAGCTTGGCCAGGATCCGCGACACGTAGGTCTTGACCGTCTCGGGCGTGATGAACAGCGCCCCGGCGATCTCCACGTTCGACAGCCCGTCCGCGATCAGCCGGAACACCTCCAGCTCACGGGGCGTCAGCACCCGTACCACGTCGTGCCCGGCGGCCCGGGCGCTCCCGGCCGGGCGCACGTGCTGGGCGAAGTGGCCGATCAGGTGCCGGGTGACGGCGGGGGCCAGCAGCGCCTCGCCGCGGGCCACCGTCCGGATGCCGTTGACCAGTTCCACCGGGCGCGCGTCCTTGAGCAGGAACCCGCTCGCCCCGGCGCGCAGCGCCTCGTACACGTGCGCGTCGACGTTGAAGGTGGTGACCACCAGCACTTTCGGCCCGGTGGCGGTGCCGTCCTCCGCGGCGGGCCCGACCAGTTGGCGGGTCGCCTCGATGCCGTCCAGCAGCGGCATCCTGATGTCCATCACCACCACGTCGGGGCGCAGCCGCCGCGCGGCCTCGATCGCCTCGTGGCCGTTCGCGGCCTCCCCGACCACCTCCAGGTCGGGTTGCGCGGAGAAGATGGTCACGTAGCCGGTCCGCACCAGCGCCTGGTCGTCGCAGACCAGTACCCGGATCGGCGTCGGCACCGCTGCCCCTGTCGGCGCGTCAGTCACTGGGTCTCACTCCCGAATCGTCCCGGCCCGGCCGGACCCGCCACCCCCGCCGGACCCGCCGAACCTGCTGTCCCCACCGGCCCCGCCGTCCCCCGCCGGTCCGGCTGGAATCATCGCACGGACCTCGAACCCGCCGCCGGGCCGCGGTCCGGCCACCAGTTCGCCGCCGAGCATCCCCACCCGCTCGCGCAGCCCGGTCAGCCCCCGCCCGCCGCGCGGACCGCGGGCCGCGGGCCGGGCCGCCGGGACGTTCGCCGCGCCGCCCGCCGCCCCCTCGGCCGGCCCGTCCGTGGCCACCTCGACCCCGAGTTGCCCGCCGCCGTGCCGCAGCAGGACCCGGGTCGGCCGCCCCGCCGCGTACTTGAGGGCATTGGTGAGCGCCTCCTGCACCACCCGGTAGGCGGCCAGTTCGACGTCCACGCCGGGCTCGCCCGGCTCGCCCCGCTCCTCGAACTCGACCGGCTGCCCCGACCGGCGGGCCCGCTCGACCAGGTCCGCCACCCGCCCCAGGGCGGCGGGCGGCCCGGTGTCGACCACCCCGCCGGCCGCCCCGCCGACTGCCCCTCCGGCCCCGCCCGCGCCCCCGCCGCCGCCCGCAGCCTCGTCCGCCGCCTCGCTCGCGGCCTCGCCGGTCGCCTCCAGGACGCCGAGCAGGTACCGCAGTTCGGTCAGTGCCAGCCGGCCGGTGTCGCTGACCGCCTCCAGGGCCTCCACCGCGCGCTGCGGCGCGGACTCGACCAGGAACTGCGCCGCGTCGGCCTGGACCACCATCGCCGTCACGTGGTGGGTGACCACGTCGTGCAACTCGCGGGCGATCCGGGCCCGTTCGGCGGCGGTGGCCGCCTCGGCCGCCAGCCGCCGCCGCTGCACCTCCTCGGCCCGCCGGACGCGCACCGCGCTCCCGGCCTGCCGGAACACGGCCAGCACCAGGCCGAACACCAGGTAGTCCGGTACGGCCTGCGGCGAACCGAGCCGGTGCAGCACGACCGCCAGCGCCGCGTAGAGCGCGACCGCGGCGGCGGCCAGCGCGCGCCGGGCCCGGACCTGGTGGGCCCCGGCGGAGTAGAGCGCCAGGTACAGGCCCGTGCTGGCGGGCGTGGTCGGGAAGCCCATCGCCTGGTGCACGGCGAACGCGACCGCCACCACCGCCAGCACCGCCCCCGGCCACCGGCGGCGGACCGCCAGCGGGAGGGACTGCGCCAGCACCAGCCCGGTGCCGAGCAGCCCGGTGCCGAGCAGGCCGATCGGCCGCTCCGGCAGGTCGCCGATCTGCGCGCCGACCCCGGACAGCGTCGGCACGAAGGCCGCCAGCGCGAGCGCCACCGCCAGGACGCCGTCCTTGAGCAGGGCGTCCCGCTCCCGCCACCGGTCGTACGACCCCCGCAGCAGCCGGACCAGCCGACGCTCCATCACCCTTCCCCCTTCTTCTTCCGCCGCCCGACCGCGCCTCAGTTGCCCACCCGGCGACGGGACTCGATCCCGCCCTCGCGCCGGGCCCGGACGAACATCACGGCGGCGAGGACCAGCGCGGTCAGCACCGGCACCAGCGAGGTCTCCAGCCCGAAGGCGCCGCCGTTCAGGACGGCGGGACCGTGGACGCCGACGTCGAACAGGCCCTCGGGCGCGTGCCCGGAGACCGGGATGCCGAGCAGCTGCTCCAGGGTGTTCCAGGCGAAGTGCAGGCCCGTGACGAACCAGATGCTACGCCGCCACAGGAACGCGGCCCCGAGCAGCCCGCCCGCCTCCAGCGAGATCGCCAGCGCGCTCCAGCCGTTGGCCGCCGGGACGACCAGGTGGGCGACGCCGAAGAACAGCGAGGTGACCACCAGGGCGACCCGGCTGCCCCAGAGCCGTTCCAGCGCCTGCAGGGCCAGGCCCCGGAAGATCAGCTCCTCGCTGACCGAGGCGCCGATCTGCACCACCACCGTGCTCCCGACCACCGACAGGACGTCCTTGCCCGCCCAGGAGAACGAGTAGCCGCCGCAGGCCATGATCACCAGCACCGAGCCGAGGACGAACCCCAGCCCGACCCCGCCGCCGTGCAGCGCCGCCCGCCAGGCGCCCGACCGGGCGATCTCCGGTACGGGGCGCCCGGCCTGGCGCCGCATCACCAGCCAGTACACGGCCACCGCGGCGGCCGCCCCCAGCGCCGGGACCGGCCCGGGCCCGTTCGCCGTCAGCCCCGAGACCAGGGTGACCCCCACCGCTCCCGTCAGCATCCAGCCGATCGGCGAGCGCAGCGCCCGCCGGACCGGGCCGGGCGGGCCGCCGCGGACCGCGGCGCCGCCCGCCGCCCCGGTCGCGGCCCCGGCCCCGGCCCCGGCGGTGCCCTCGCCCGATCCGTCGAACTCGACGCCCTGCTGTCCGGTGGTCGTCGTCCCCATGGTGTCCTCCCCAGTCGCGGTCCGGTCGCCCTCGCGCCGACCTGACCACCACGTTAGGAATCCGCCGACGCCCGCGAATCACCCGCGCCGGGACACCCCGGGTAGCTCGCACGGGGGATGCGCGACGGCGGCCGCGCCCCCTACCGGCCCCCGATCAGCCGCCGAAGGCCGTGCTCAGCCGCCGAAGGCCGTGCTCACCAGGCGCCGGTGACCGGGCCGCGGTCGGCCCGGGGCGCCGCCCCGCTCTCGGCGAGCGCCGCCGTGACCCGGCCCAGCAGCGTCAACGCGCTTGCCAGTTCCCGTCGTTCGGCGTCGTCGAGGGTGTCGGCGAGGGCCCGGGAGAGCAGGCCGACCCGGTGCCGGCGGTCCTGCTCGATCGCGGCCTTCCCGGCGGCGGTCAGCCTGAGGACCTTCTTCCGGGCGTCGGACGGGTCGTCACCCGCCGCGAGGTGGCCGGCGGCGGTGAGCTCCTTGACCGTCGCGGCCATGGTCTGGTGCCGCACGCCGCGGCCGGCCGCCAACTCGGCGGTGGTCAGGGCCCCGTGCAGGTCCAGCAGGTCCAGCACCGCCGCCGGGATGGGGGCGAGCCGGTCCTCCGAGCGGGTGGCCCGGACCAGGGCACCCACCGCCGTCCGCAGGTCGGCGGCGAGCCGGTCGGGCGAGGTCGCGGCGGCAGCACCGGAGTCAGGGGCGGCAGCAACGGAGCCGGGGGCGGGGGCGGGCGAATCGTTCATGGCTCCAGGTTACCGGAAGTACAGTTTCAACTGTACAGTCCACCCTGTACATCTGCCGCGCGCCCTCGCGCGCCCCGCCATCGGAAGGGCCGACGATGCACCTGACCAAGCACACCCACGCCTGCGTCACCCTGACCAAGGACGACGCCCGGATCGTCATCGACCCCGGCGCGTTCACCCCCGAGGCGGCCGACGCGGTCGCCGCCGCCACCGCCGTCCTGATCACCCACGAGCACCCCGACCACGTCGACGCCGAACTGCTCGCCCGGGCCCTGGAGACCCGCCCCGACCTGCGGGTGTTCGGCCCGCAGGCGGTGGTCGAACGCTGGTCGGCCCGCCGGGGCCGGGTCACCGCGGTGCGGGCCGGCGACCGCGTCACCGTCGCCGGGTTCGACCTCGCGGTCTTCGGCGAGCTGCACGCCGCGATCCACCGCGACGTCCCCCGGGTGACCAACCTCGGCTACCTGGTCGACGGCCGCCTCTACCACCCCGGCGACGCCTACCACGTCCCGGACGCCCCGGTGGAGACCCTGCTGCTGCCCACCAGCGGCCCCTGGACCGGCATCGGCGCGGCGGCCGACTACGTCCGCGAACTCGCCCCGCGGCGGCTGATCCAGATCCACGAGGTGATGCTCAGCCGGATCGGCCAGGAGTCGACGGCCCGCTTCCTCAGCCCCGCGATGCTCAGCCCGGTGCCCCTGACCGTCCTCCCGCCCGGCACCACCGTCACCGTCTGACGACGGCCCCGCCCGGGCCCCCGGCGCAGCCCGAGGACGCGTCGACCCCCGACCGCCCTCCCCCCCCCGGAGGGCGACCGTTCCCGGCCGGTTCAGCAGGCGATCGGCGCGGAGCCCAGGGCCACGTCGTCGTACCAGAGGGTGTCGGCGCCGTTGCCGTAGGCCTCCCAGCCGAGGTACAGGGTGACCGGTCGCGGGGCGGTGGTGCGGACGAGCCACTGCTGGTCGACGTCCGCGGTGGGGACGCCGTCGTCGTGCAGGCCGGGCACCAGGCGGTCGTCGACCCAGGTGTCCATCGACTGCCGGGTGGTGTCGACGGCGAAGCGGACGCACACCCACTGGTTGACCGGCAGCGGCACGCTCTGCGCGACCCCGACCGGGCTCTGGGCGGGCAGCGTGGCGTCGTCGGACTCGCGGTTCCACTGCAGGGCGCCGTTCTGGCCGCCCAGGCGCAGGTGCTTGTTGCCGTCGTTCGCGTCCGCCATGGTGACCATCGCGATGTGGTCGGCCGGCAGCGCGGTGGAGTGCCGCACCCAGTACCGGGCGTACACCACCGGGCCGACCGCGGTGACGTTCTTCGTGGTGGCCGCGAACACGTGGTTGCAGTACCCGGCCTGCCCGTCGATCCGCAGCGAGCGCCCGCCGCCGTGCACCACCGAGGTGTCGACGGCCACCTTCCCGGCCCCCGAGCAGTCGGGCGCGGCGACGGCCCAGTCACCGGTCAGCGTGCTGCCGCTCTGGTCCTCGAAGCCCGAGCAGACCACGGCCGCGCCGCAACCGGTGGGAACGACCGTGGACGACGGGGTCGGCGACGGCGTGGGCGACGAGCTCGGGGACGGGGTGGGCGACGGGGACGGAGTGGGCGACGAGCTCGGGGACGGGGTGGGGGTCGGGGTGGGCGAGGAGCTGCCCGAACCCCCTTGGCAGGAGGCGCCGTTGAGGGCGAAATCCACCGGGACGGGGTTGCTGCCCGTCCAGGTGCCCTGGAACCCGAAGGCCGCCGAACCCCCGCTGCCGACGCTCCCGTTGTAGGCCAGGCTGCTCGCCGTCACGGCGGTGCCGCTCTGGCTCACCTGCGCGTTCCAGGCCGAGGTCACCCGCTGGCCGGCCCCGAAGGTCCAGCTCAGCGTCCAACTGCTCACCGCTGGGCCGGTGTTGGTGACCGTCACCTGTGCGGTGAAGCCGCCGCTCCATTCGTTGGTCGTCCAGGCGACCTGGCAGGCCCCGCCGGCCGCGCTCCAGGCCGGCCGCTGTCCCGTGCCGGCCAGCAGTCCGAGGACCACCGCCACCACCACCGCGAGCACCGCCACCGGGCGCCGCGCTCTGCTCCGTACCATGCCGAACCTCCCTACTGTGTCGGTCAGTTGCCGATTGCGGGCCGTGCGGGCCCCGGGCCCTGGCGCGGGTCCGGGGCCCCGGGTGTCACGAGGCGGTGCAGGAGATGGAGCCGGTCGGGAAGTTGTTGCCGGTGGAGTTGGCGGTGAAGCCGAGGGTGGTGCTGGAGTTCGCGCCGATGGTGCCGTTGTAGGCCGCGTTGCGCACCGTCACCGTGCTGCCCGAGGTGGTCAGCACCCCGTTCCACAGGCTGGTGATCGTGGTGCCGGCCCCGGTCTGCCAGCTCAGCGTCCAGGAGCTGATCGGCGTCGCGTTGTGGTTCATCACCTCGACCGACGCCTGGAAGCCCCCGCCCCACGAGCCGGCCACGCTGTACGTGGCCATGCACCCGCTGCCGGGCATCGGGCTGCCGCTGGAGGACGGACTCGGGGACGGCGAAGCGCTGGCGCTGGCGCTCGGGGACGGGGAGGACGAAGCGCTGGCGCTGGCGCTCGGGGACGGGGACGACGAAGCGCTGGCGCTCGGGGACGGGGACGACGAAGCGCTGGCGCTCGGGGACGACGAGGTGCCGGGCTGGTGGATCCCGGTCACCTCGCCGTGGCCGCCGTCGAAGACGACGTCCGAGCAGGAGAAGAAGTTCTCCTGGCTGTCCGAGCGCACCCACTGGATGAACATCAGGGCGGCCCCGCTGCGCCCGGACGGCAGGGCGAGGTTCCAGTAGTAGTGCCCGCCGTCGGCGCCGGGGCTGCCCACCTGGGCCGGGTTGGCGACGGTGGTCAGCAGGTTGAGGTCGGCCCAGGCCAGCGGGGTGGTCGGGGACCAGCCCTGCTTGGTCAGGTAGATCCGGAACTCGCCGGGGTGCGCGGCCCAGTTCGAGTAGTCGACCTCGATCGTGGCGCCGGAGGTGAGGTGCGTCTTGGGCCAGTCGTCGCGGGCCGCGTTGTAGGCGGCGAAGTCGTACGGGGACTTGTTGCCGGCGCTGCACAGGGTGCCGTCCGGCACGTAGCCCTGGCCGCGGCCGCCCGCGTTGGAGTCGAGCACGGCGAACCAGTTGTAGAGCGGCGTGGTGCCGCCCTGCGCGACGGCGGCCTGGCAGGCCGGGTTGGTGGGGGTGAGCGATCCGGTGCCGGTGAGGCCGTCCTGGTAGCACAGGTAGGTGCGCGAGCCGGGGACCATCGCCACGCCGTGCGCCTGGGCCGGCGGCTGGCCGATCAGCAGGGCGCAGAGCGTCGCCACCGCGGTCGCGACGGCGGCGAGGATCGAGGAGGTCTTGCGTCGGGTCATGGGGGTTTCACCACCTCGGTGGAGGGGGCCCGTCCGTGCCGTCCCGGCCGGGCGGGCCGTCTGTCTGGGAAAAGCCATGGGCATGCCATGCGTGGGGACCGGGCGCGCTCCGGAGCCCCAAAGTAACCGGCCGGTCGGGGGGTGTAAACGGACCGCGTCCGCGACCGTGAAAGGTACAAGCGGACCGGGTGGCGATCCGCCGATCGGGCGCGGCGGGACGGCCCGGCCGCATTAGGGTGGGGAGTCCTTCCGCACGCCCATCCGAGGAGCACAGCGCCGTGGCCGACAGCTTCGCCCACCTGCACGTCCACACCGAGTACTCGATGCTGGACGGCGCCGCGAAGAACGGGAAGCTCTTCGCCGAGGCGGAGAGACAGGGCATGCCCGCCATCGCGATGAGCGACCACGGAAACATGTTCGGCGCGTACGAGTTCTTCCACGCGGCCGCGAAGAGTTCGGTGAAGCCGATCATCGGCATCGAGGCGTACGTGGCGCCGGGTTCGCGGTTCCTGAAGAAGCAGGTGTTCTGGTCGCCGGGCGGGCAGCGTCCGACCGGTTCGGACGGCGAGGGCGGCAAGGACGTCTCCGGCGGCGGCCGCTACACCCACATGACGATGTGGGCGCAGAACGCGACCGGGCTGCGCAACCTGTTCAAGCTCTCCTCGCTGGCGTCGATGGAGGGCTACTACATGAAGCCCCGGATGGACCGGGAGCTGATCGCCGCCAACGCCACCGGCATCATCGCCACCACCGGCTGCCCGTCCGGGGAGGTGCAGACCCGGCTGCGGCTGGGCCAGTACGAGGAGGCGGTGAAGGCGGCCGCCGCGTACCAGGACATCTTCGGCAAGGAGAACTACTTCCTGGAGCTGATGGACCACGGCCTGTCCATCGAGCAGGACGTGCGCGCCGACCTGCTGCGCCTGGCCAAGCAGCTGAACATCCCGCTGCTGGCCACCAACGACTCGCACTACGTGACCGCCGACCAGGCGGACGCGCACGACAGCCTGCTCTGCGTCGGCGTGGGCAAGAACAAGGACGACCCGAACCGGTTCAAGTTCAACGGCTCGGGCTACTACGTGAAGACCGCCGAGGAGATGCGCGAGCTGTTCCGCGAGCTCCCGGAGGCGTGCGACAACACCCTCGCCATCGCCGAGCGGATCGAGTCGTACCAGGAGGTCTTCACCTACGTCGACCGGATGCCGCAGTTCGACGTGCCCGAGGGCGAGACCCAGGCGTCCTTCCTGCGCAAGAAGATCGCGGCCGGCCTGAAGCACCGCTACGGCGACAACCCGAGCCAGGAGGTGCTGGACCGGGTCGAGCTGGAGATGGGCGTGATCACCCCGATGGGGTTCGACGCCTACTTCCTCGTGGTCGCCGACATCTGCCAGTACGGGCGCGACAACGGCATCCCGGTCGGCCCGGGCCGCGGCTCGGCGGCCGGCTCGATGGTGTCCTACCTGACCGGCATCACCCAGCTCGACCCGCTGGAGCACGACCTGCTGTTCGAGCGCTTCCTCAACCCGGAGCGCATCAACCCGCCGGACGTCGACATCGACTTCGACGACCGCCAGCGCGACCAGATGGTGCGGTACGTCACCGACAAGTACGGCTCCGCGTACACCGCGCAGGTCAACACCTTCGGCACCATCAAGGCCAAGGCGGCCGTGAAGGACGCCAACCGGATCCTCGGCTACCCGTTCTCGATGGGCGACCGGATCACCAAGGCGATGCCGCCGGACGTGATGGGCAAGGGCGTCCCGCTGGCCGACCTGTTCAACGAGAAGCACCCCCGGTACAACGAGGGCACCGAGATCCGCTCGCTGTACGAGAACGAGCCGGACGTCAAGAAGATCATCGACACCGGCCTCGGCATCGAGGGCCTGATCCGCGGCACCGGCGTGCACGCGGCCGCGGTGATCCTCTCCTCCACGCCGCTGCTCGAACTGATCCCGCTGCACATGCGGGACAAGGACGGCACCATCATCACCGGCTTCGACTACCCGTCGTGCGAAGCCATGGGCCTGATCAAGATGGACTTCCTGGGTCTGCGGAACCTGGGCATCATCGACCACTGCATCAAGATCGTGAAGGCCAACCGGGGCGTCGACGTCGACATCGACAGCATCCCGATCGACGACCCCACCACCTACCAGCTGCTCGCCCGCGGCGACACCCTCGGCGTCTTCCAGCTCGACGGCGGCCCGATGCGCGCCCTGCTGCGCCTGATGAAGCCCACCGAGTTCGCCGACATCTCCGCCGTCTCGGCGCTGTACCGGCCCGGCCCGATGGGCATGAACTCGCACACCAACTACGCGCTGCGCAAGAACGGCCAGCAGGAGATCATCCCGATCCACCCCGAGCTGGAGGAGCCGCTCAAGGAGGTCCTCGGCCCCACCTACGGCCTGATCGTCTACCAGGAGCAGGTGCAGCGCGCCGCCCAGGTGCTGGCCGGCTACTCGCTCGGCCAGGCCGACCTGCTGCGCCGCGCGATGGGCAAGAAGAAGAAGGAGGTGCTGGAGAAGGAGTTCGTGCCCTTCCACGCGGGCTGCAAGGAGCGCGGCTACTCGGACGAGGCGATCCAGGCGGTCTGGGACGTGCTGGTCCCGTTCGCCGGCTACGCCTTCAACAAGTCGCACTCGGCCGCGTACGGCCTGGTCTCCTACCAGACCGCCTACCTGAAGGCGAACTACCCCGCCGAGTACATGGCCGCCCTGCTCACCTCGGTCGCCGACGACAAGGACAAGATGGCGATCTACCTGGCCGAGTGCCGGGCGATGGGCATCCGGATCCTCTCCCCGGACGTCAACGAGTCCGTCGTCGACTTCACCGCCGTCGGCAGCGACGTCCGCTTCGGCCTCAAGGCGGTGCGCAACGTCGGCGTCCCGGTGATCGAGTCGCTGGTCGCCACCCGGGAGGCGAAGGGCAAGTACACCTCCTTCGCCGACTTCCTCGACAAGGTCGAGCTGGTGGTCTGCAACAAGCGCACCGTCGACTCGCTGGTCAAGGCCGGCGCCTTCGACTCGCTCGGCCACACCCGGCTCTCGCTCAGCACCGTCCACGAGAGCGCCATCGACGCCGTCACCGGCGTCAAGAAGCAGCAGGCGATCGGCCAGGACGACCTGTTCGCGATGCTCGGCGGCGACGACACCCCCGCCATCGGCCTGGACTTCCAGCTCACCGACCGCGAGTGGCCGCGCAAGCAACTCCTGGGCCTGGAGCGGGAGATGCTCGGCCTGTACGTCTCCAGCCACCCGCTGGACGGCGCCGAGCACATCCTCACCAAGAACCGCGACGTCTCGCTCGTCGACCTGCTGAACTCCGGCCGCACCGAGGGTGAGGTCCGGCTCTCCGGCCTGATCACCGGCGTCGACCGCCGGATCAACAAGGCCGGCAACGCCTGGGCGATCATCACCCTGTCCGACCGCGACGGCTCGATCGAGGTGCTCTTCTTCCCCGCCGCCTACCAGCTGATGTCCGCCCAGATGGTCGAGGACAACGTGATCTCCGTCCGCGGCCGGCTCAACGACCGGGACGGCACGCTGAGCATCTTCGGCCAGGAGATCACCACCCTGGACATGTCCTCCGCCGAACTCGGCACCAAGCCCCCCGTCCAGATCACCGCCCCCGTCGGCCGCCTCACCCCCGACGTGGTCGCCGAACTCAAGGCCACCCTCCAGGCCCACCCCGGCGACGTCCCGATCCGCCTGCTCACCACCGGCTGGGACAAGAACACCCTGTACGAACTCGGCTTCACCGTGAACCCCGACAACGGCCTCGCCTCCGACATCAAGACCTTCCTCGGCCCGCACTGCTGGCAGGGCACCATCTGACCCCCGCCGCCCGGCGGCCCCGCCCGGGGCCGCCGGGCGCCGGCCGGGCCCGCGCCCGCCGGCGGGGGCTCCCCGAGAAAAGTCCAACGCTCCTGACGGATCGTCAACCGTGTTGGCAGATGGGCGTGTTGCCGCCATCCGTCCGGTCGATCGTGCGCCGGTCCGATGCCGCGGTACTGCCGCCGCGCGCCCTGCTGCGGCGCGCCCCGGTCGGCCAGGCGGCCCCGGGGTCCCCTCCCTCCCCACCGCACCCGCAGCGCACTCCGGGCCGGCCCGCCGGCCGGTGCGCCGAGAAGAGAGGTGGAGTCACATGACAGCGGTCCCCACGGCCGGAACCCGGGATCGGCTCCGACGGCCGCGCGGCCGGACGGCGCTCGTCCCGGCGGCCGCCGCGCTCTGCGCGCTGGGCGTGGTCGCGCCCGCGTCACCGGTGGCGGCGGAAGCGCCCCCCGCACCGACGGCCTCCGCGGCCCCCGCGCACCGGCTGGTCTACGTCGCCAACTCGCGCGCCAACTCGGTCACGGCCTACGACCCGTCGACCGACGCGCCGGTGGCGACCGTCCCGGTCGGCAGCTACCCGCAGGCGGTGGCGGTCTCCCCCGACGGCACCCAGGCGTACGTCGTCAACAACGGCAGCGGCACGGTGTCCGTGCTCGACACCGCCACCGCCGCGGTCACCGCGACCATCACGGTCGGCCGGCTGCCCGGACCGGTGGCCTTCTCCCCGGACGGGACCCGCGCCTACGTCGGGCACTACGTCAACGCGCGGTCGGGCGGCGTCGACGTCATCGACACCGCGACCCGCACAGTCACCGCCACCGTGCCGGTCGGCAGCCAGCCGTTCGGCATCGCCGTGACCCCCGACGGGGGCCGCCTGTACGTCGCGAACCTGATCGGCGGCTCGGTGTCGGTGGTCGACACCGCCACCCTCACCGACACGATCGTCGACGGCCGGGCCCGGATGCCCGCCGCGCTGGCGGTCTCCCCCGACGGCGGCCGGGTCTACGCGGCGAACTACGCCAGCAGCAACGTCTCGGTGATCGAGACCGCCACCAACACGGTCAGCGCCACCGTCCCGGTCGGGGCCGGCCCCGGGGGCGTGTCGGTCGCCCCGGACGGCAGCCGGGTCTACGTCGCCGGCCAGAACGACAACACGGTCTCGGTGATCGACCCCGCCACCGGCACCGTCACCGGCTCCGTGCCGGTCGGCGCCACCCCCGTCGGCGTGCTGGCCGACCCGGCCGGCGGCGCCGTCTACGTGGCCAACAGCCAGGGCGGCACGCTGTCGGTGATCGACCCCGCCACCGGCACCGTCACCCGCACCGTCGCCACCGGCAGCGGCCCGTACGCCCTGGCCACCGCCCCCGTCGCCCCCACCGTCACCGGGGTGCGCCCCGGCCACGGGCCCGGCGCGGGCGGCAACACCGTCACCGTCACCGGCACCCACCTGGCCGGCGCCCTGGACGTCCGGTTCGGCGGCGCACCGGCGAGCGGCGTCACCGTCCTCGACGACGGCACCCTGGAGGCCACCGCCCCGCCCGGAACGGCCGGCCCCGTCGACGTCACGGTGACCACCCCCGCCGGGACCGGCCCGCGCTCCGTCGCCGGCCGCTACACCTACGAGTACCCCTTCAGCGGGTTCCGCCCGCCGGTCGCCGACCCGCCCGCCGTCAACCGGGCGAACGCCGGCCGGACCGTCCCGGTCGAGTTCGCCCTGGGCGGCGACTTCGGCCCGGACGTCATCGCCCGCGACTCCCCGGCCGTGACCCCCGTCGACTGCACCACCGGCACCCCGCTCGCCCCGCCCGCACCCGCCACCGCCGCCGGGAGCGGCGCCCCGTCCTTCGAGGCCGACGCCCGGGGCTACCGCTTCCGCTGGCAGACCGACCCCTCCTACGCCGGCAGCTGCCGACTGTTCACCGTCGGCCTGACCGACGGCACCCAGCACACCGCCCTGTTCCGCTTCCACTGACCCGCCCGCCCCGGCCCCCCGGCCGGGGCGGGACCCCGGCCGGGGCGGGACCCGGGCACCGTCAGGACGCCCGCCCGCCGTGGTGGAACAGCGCCGCCTCGACCTGGTCGGGCCGGACCGACCGCTGCCGCGCGAGGCCGTGGACGAGGTCGAGGTACTGCCGGTACCGGTCGGTCCTCCACCCGGCCTCCGGCCACTTCCCGTCGACCGCCCCGAGCCGCTTGAGCGCCCGGGAGACGACGCCGTCGAGGATCAGCGGCGCGTACGGCCCCGCCCCGGCCCCGCCACCGGCGAAGTACAGCACCTTGGTGAAGAACGCCGGCCCCAGCTGCGCGATGCCGTGCTCGTTGTTGAAGGCCCGGTACGCCTCCACCGGTCCCCGCTCCCGCAGCGCCGCCAGGGCCGCGCCGAGCCGCGCGTCGATCTCCGCGACGGGGGTGCCCGCGAAGACCCGCCCGCGGCGCCGCACCCCGCGGGCCTTGGTCCCCGTCCCCCACACGAGCGCGGCCACCAGCAGGTGCCGGTCGGCCTCGACCGTCCCCGCCCGGGCCGCCACCGAGAACACCGTCCGCCGGTCGACCCGCGGCCGGCGCCCCACCCGCGGGCAGCCGTCCAGCTCGCCCGGCCACCAGCTCGCGTCGGGGAGCAGCGGGAGCCACCGGTCCCGGTCGAAGGGAACCGCCTGGCCGAGCACCGCGTCGAGCTCCGGGACCGGGAGGCCCTCCAGCGGTTCCCGCGTCCCGCTCCCCGCACCGCTCTCCGTCAACGCCGCCCGCCCCTCTCGCCGCGGCCCCGGGGCGTCCGACGCACGGGGCGCCGGCCGCGCGGAACCGCTGGATCCGTGAAGTCCCCGTTCTAGCAGAGGAGCCGGCGGGCGGTCAGGGGTTCTGCCGGGGCCGGCGGGGGTGTAGCCGGCCACACCCCCAAGAGTGCGGCTGCGCTCATTGTTCGGCCCCCGGCACGGACGGTCTACTGTCCGTCATGACCGCCACGCGCCACGCAGTCGGACCCCGCCGCCGGCGCCCCGGGGGCGGGTGCCGGCCGTGGTCAGGGGCGGGCGCCGGGGCCGAAGCCGGTCCAGCGCAGGTCGGCCGGGAGGTGGCCCATGTCGTTGTGGAGCAGGAGGGTCGGTGCGTCGCCGTCGCGGTACTCGATCACGGTGAGCGCCGCGTTCCCGCAGCTCAGCCCGAGCCAGCGGGATGGCGGCGCGCCCAGGGCGTCCCGGACCAGCCAGGCCACCTGGTAGGCGTGGGTGACCAGGACCTCGTGCGTCTCGGTCCCGGCCGGGCGGGCGAACCTGCCGGTCAGGGCGTCGGCCGCGCGGCGGGCGGCCTCGGCCTCCGCGGCGCCGTAGCCGTCGAAGAACGCCGCCCACCCGGGCGGCACCTCGGCCGGTACGTGCGGGACGTGGTCGACCAGCTCCGGTGCCTCGCGCACCTCGGCGCCCGGCAGGCGGGTGCCGAGGATCTGCGCGCTGTAGACCGCCCTGGGCAGCGGCGAGTGCCAGACCGTGTCGATCGGCAGGGCGGCCAGCCGCTCCCCGAGCAGCTCCGACTGCCGCTCCCCGGCCCCGGTCAGCCGGCCGAGGGCGTCGGCCGCCCCGTGCCGCACGAGGTGGACGTGCCGGGTCGCCATGGTGGGTCTCCTCTCCGCGGACGTCCGCGAGCGTTCGTGGGGGTCGGCGAGGGTCCGCGCGGGTCAGCGGTCGCGCAGGGCCGCGTGGGCCGCGGCGAGGCGGTGGGCCCCGGCGCGGGCGGAGTGGTCGCCCGAGGCGTCGTCGGCCCAGGCGAGCAGTCGGCGGACGTGTTCGTCGTCGGCGCCGGTGACGGTGCGGGCGTGGCCGAGGACCACCTCGCCGCTGCTGCCGTCGACGGTGACGAGGGTGCCCTCCGGGAGGGTGCGGCCGCCGGCCGTCACGGCGGCGCCGTCGACGGCGAGGCCGGCCACGCCCACCGCGGCGGGCTTCCCCATCGCGCGCGCGACGACCGCGGCGTGGCTGGCGGGCCCGCCGCGGGCGGTGACGATCCCGGTGGCGGCGGCGAGGCCGCGCAGGTCGTCCGGGGAGGTCTCCGGGCGCACCAGGACGACCGGGCCGCTCCGGGCCGCGCGCACCGCGCCGTCCGCCGTGGTCGCGATCCGGCCGGTGGCGACGCCGGGGCAGGCGCCGGTCCCCCGGGCGAGGACGTCGGCCTCCCCGGCGGCGATCCGCGGGACGCGGGCCTGCCGGAGGTGGACCGGCGAGATCCGCAGCAGTGCCTCGTCCCGTCCGATGAGCCGCTGGTCGGCCAGTTCGGTGGCGACCCGGATCGCGGCGGCCCCGGTGAACCTGCCGGGCCGGACCTGCAGGAACCACAACTCGCCGGACTCGAAGGTGAATTCGACGTAGCAGGCGTCGCGGTGGTGCTGCTCGATCCGGTGCAGGGCGTCGAGCAGCCCGGCCCACACCCGCGGCTGCCGCCCGGCGAGTTCGCGCAGCGGCCGGGTCGTCGCCCGCCCGGAGACGACCTCCTCGCCCTGGCGTCCGAACAGGACCTCGCCGAACGGGGTGTGCTCGCCGGTGCCGGGGTCGCGGCTGAACGCGACGCCGCTGCCGCTGTCGCCGTCGCGGTTGCCGAAGACCATCCGCTGGACGATCACGGCCGTGCCCAGGTCGTGCGGGATGCCGTTCAGCTCGCGGTAGGTGTGCGCGCGCGGCGCGTCCCAGGAGGAGAACACGGCCTCGACCGCCCGCCGCAACTGCCCGCCGGCGTCCTCCGGAACCGCCACCGCGCCCGCGGAAGCACCCGCAGCAGCACCCGCAGCAGCGCTCGCGGCGGCGAAGCCGCGCAGGAAGCCCCGCCGCGCGTCCAGGGCGAACGCCCGGTCGCCGGTCTCGGCGGCCAGGCCCTCGGTCGCCCCGGTCGTGAGGCCGAGGTTGAGGACCGTGCTCAGCATGCCGGGCATGGCCGCGGCGGCCCCGGAGCGGACGGACACCGCCAGCGGCCGGCGCGGCCCGCCGAAGGTCCGCCCGGTGGCGCGTTCGAGGTCGGCCACGGCCGTCGCGAGCTCCCCGTCGAGCCCGGCGGGCAGGCGCCCGTCCCGCCGGAAGGCGCGGCAGCCCTCCGTGGTGACGACGAACCCGGCCGGCACCGGCAGGCCGAGCCGGTGCAGCACGACCAGGCCGGCCGCCTTGCCGCCCAGGGTCTCGGCCGTCCCCCCGGTCCGGGCGGAGAGCGCGCGGACCCACCGCGTCACCACCGGGCCAACCCGAGCGTCGCCAGCAGGTCCTCGTGCAGTTCCGCCCAGACGACGTGGTACGAGGCGGTGTGGTCGGCCAGGTACGCCGACTCGCCGGCGGCGGCCCGTTCGAGGGCGTCGGCGAGGCGCAGGCGGTAGCGGCCGAACCGGGGCAGGACGGCGGACAGTTCGGCTCCGACCTCGGCGGCCCGCCCGTCCAGGTCGGCGAACCGGGCGAGCACCCGGGAGTCGTGCGCGGGGTCGCCGTGGTCGTTGACGGTCGTCACGCCGTCGACGGACCGCAACTGCCAGGCCGTGCAGAGGTCGAGCAGCTCGGGATTGAGGACCATGAACCGCTCGTACGCCGCCGCCACCCGCGCGCGGGCCCCGGCCGCCTCCAGTTCGCCGGCGATCCGCTCGGCGTCCGCCGCGCGCCCCGCGTCCGTGAGGCACCACACCGGCGGCGCGCCGGACAGCCGGGTGACCAGGCCGTCGACCCCGAGGTCGATCAGCTCGGACTCGGCGGCGGACTCGTCGAGCCCCGTGATCGCCCCGAGCCGGGCGACGCCGACGGCGCCGGCGCAGCGCAGGGCGTGCAGGACCAGCAGGGCGGCGTCCGGGGCGCGGGCTTCGGACCGGTTCATCGGGTGCTCCTTCCGGGCGGGTGCGCCCACGGCAGCTCGAATGTTGCCGACATTCGGATACAGCCATCATCCGAATGGCGTGGGTATCATGACACACCAGGAGCCGAAGGGGACACGATGGCGAGACTGACCCGCGCCCAGCATCAGGAGCGGACCCGCGCGGCGGTGCTGGTCGCGGCCCGGCAGGAGTTCGCCGAGCACGGCTACACCGAGGCCAAGGTCGACCGGATCGCCGAGCGGGCCGAGCTGACCAGGGGCGCGGTCTACTCCAACTTCACCGGCAAGCGCGCGCTCTACCTCGCCGTCCTGGTCGACGCCGCCGAACGGGCCCGGGACGCCGCCGACCCCCCGGCCGAACCGCCCGCCTCCGCCGGACGGGCGCTCGGCTCCTTCGCCCGGGTCTGGCTCGAACGGCTGCCCTTCCTCGGCGACTCCCCGGGGAGCGGCCACCTGCGGCTGCGCTCGCTGTCCGGCGTGCCGGACACCGAGCCGGCCCGGGCCGCGCTCGCCGAACTCGTCCGGTTCGAGGCTCTGTTGCTCGCCCTGGCCCTCACACCGCGCCCCACCGCGCCCGCCGCCCCCACCCCGTTCCCCGCGTCCGCCGTCGCCCCGGGGACGGTGCGGCGCGCCGGGCTGGCCCTGACCCTGCTGCACGGTGCGGCCGCCGTCGCGGAGAACGCCCCCGGCGTCGGCGACCCCTTCGACCTGGCCCGCGCCGCCGAACACCTCGCCGACACCGACCTCGGCGACGACCCGGAGCCGCCGCACCTGCCCCACGTCGCCCCGGCCCGGGCGACCGAGACCCGGTGGACGCCGCCGGACGGCCTGCGCGACGAGATCACCGGCCGCCCGGTCGACCTCGGCCGCGACGGCGTGGTCGTCGTGCTGGGCGCGGGGCGGCTGTCCGCGGCCGAGGAGGCGCTGCGCTCGGCCGGGCCGGACGACGGGGTGACGGTCGTCGTCGTCACGAGCGACCCCGCCGAGACCGGCCGGCTGGCCCGGCTGCGGCTCGTCGACCTCATCGGTTGCCTGCGCCGGGTCTTCCCGCCCGACCGCCTGCCCCGGGCCCGCGTCGTCCTCGACGACGCCGGCACCGTCCCGGCCGCCCTCGCCCACCTCTCGACCGCCGACCGCAGCCCCGGCCCGGACCTCGACCTCACCGAGATCGCGGTCCGGATCCGCGGCGGCCTGATCACCGCCCACGCGACCGGCCGCGGCGCGGGCCACGCCGCGACCCGCCCCCGCGCGACCGCCCCCGACCGCAGCCCGACCCCCTGAGGCCCGACCGCCCGGTCAGCGGTCGACGGGCGGGACGGACAGGGCCAGTTCGACGTCCTGGCGGGTGCCCCAGCCGGTGCGCGCGCAGGTCAGGGCCCCGTACCACTTGAGCGCCCGCAGGACGGTCATCCCCCACAGCAGGGTCAGCGGGGCGAGGGCGAGGACCGCCAGTTGGCGGCGGAGCGGGTGGCCGTGCCGGCGGACGGTGAGGTAGCGCAGCGCCTCGACGTAGGAGATGACGGTCGGCACCACGAGGAGCAGCCACAGCGGCACTCCGACCGTGAACGGCTGCCACAGGAACAGCCACAGGAACAGGACGCCGCCGGTGGCGGCGGTGAACAGGTGCGCGGCCTGCAGCCAGAACGCGTAGCCGGTCAGCGGCAGGTAGCGCAGGCGCCAGCAGGTGCGGATCGCGGAGCCGCGCATCCAGCGCAGCTGCTGGCGCAGGTGGTGGTCGAGCGTCTCCGGCATCGCGGCCAGCCCGAGGGCGCTGGGCTGCTGCACCGTGCGGCCGCGCAGTTTGGCGAACAGCGTCAGCATCGAGTCGTCGGAGAAGACCACGGGGCGGCCCAGGAAGGTCTCGCCCAGGTAGGCGCGGGCGTGCTCGCGGACCACCGCCGCCCGGTACGCGGCCAGCACGCCGGTGTTGACCAGGACCGAGCCCAGCACGGACTGGGCGGAGCGCTCGTTGAGCTGCCAGACGGTCATGTAGAGGTCGGTGCAGCGGGTCAGCAGGTTCTTCTCCGCGTTGGCGGCCAGCACCACCCCGGCCACCGACTGGACCCGCGGGTCCGCGAAGGGGCGCAGCAGTTCCGCGACGGCCTCGGTGTCCAGGTCGGTGTCCGAGTCGATGGTGAGGAAGAAGTCCGCCTCCGGGGCCCGTCCGGCGGCGAGGAGCTGGGCCGCGCGCTTGCCCCGGTTGGGGGTGCGCTGCCAGCTCACCGCGACTCCCGCGTCCCGGCAGGCCGCCCGGAACCACTCCCGTTCGCGCCGGTAGTCGACCTTGCTGCCGTCGTCGACCACGTGCACGGCGTCGGGCGGGCGGCTCTGCGCCAGCAGCGAGGCCAGGCAGCGCCGCAGCCAGCCCGGGTCCTCGTTGAAGACCGGCACCAGGACCGCGACGTGCGCGCGGTCCAGCGCGGCCTGCCCGGCGGGGTCGGCGCGGTGCGGGCGCTCGCAGTACGCCAGCACCGTCCGCCAGGCGAGCCAGCCGAACATCGCGGTGTAGAGCGTGCCGAACGCGGGGGCCGGCCCGCCGGGCGGGCCGGCCCCCGCCTCGACCCGGCGCACCAGCAGGTACGCCCCGGCCAGCACGGTCAGGCCCACGGCCGCCAGGACGCGGCGCGGCAGGGCCGACGCCGGATGGATGCGTGCCACCGGAGTCCCGCCCGCTCAGTCCCGCAGGCTCCGGCCCCGGCGCCACGCCACCCGCAGCGCGAGCACCCCGGCCGCGACCAGGGACAGCGACACCAGCAGCAGCCACTTCTCGGTCAACGCGACTCCGAGCACGGTGATCGTGCCGAGTCCGGTCCCGGCCAGCTGTCGGCCTTCCGACATCGGGGTCCTCCTTCGGGGTCCGCCCGCCGCCCCGGCGCGGGGCGCCACCGCCCCGTCCGCCGGGTGGCCGGGCTCCCCGCCACGCTCCTACACCGCGCCGCCCGGCGGCACGACCCCACGCCGCGGTTCCCCTGCCTGGAGCACACCCGCCCGCGACGCCCCGGCCCCCCGGGCCGCTCGCCCTGGTACTCGCAGCGGAATCGGGCGCGGGCCACTCCGGGTCACTGGGCCGTGAGATGGCGGACGAGCGGCTCGACACCCTCCGGGTCGAGGGTGATGATCCGGCAGGTCAGCGGCGTATCCGAGCCGGTGGTGAACCCGGCTGCGCGACGGGCAGCCGGCTCGGTGGAGGAGAGCAGGACCGTCAGGGTCCGGGTGTCAGCCCGGGCCGCGCGCCGAACGAGACCGAACCGGGGCCGTTTCCGGTCAGGCGGGTCGACGACCAGGACGAAGTCGTCGGGTCGGCGCTGGGCGGGGCCCCGGTCGGGTGCGGTGTCCAAGCGTGCGTCGATGCCGCGTCGGCACAGCAGGTCGGCGAGGGTGCGCACCCGGACCGTGCGGGGGTCGTCGGTGTCCGGGTACGGGTGGGTGATCCTGACCCGCAGCGGCACGGGCAGGCCGAACAGGGCCTGTACGGTTTCGGGTGTGGCCGGGGCGGTCTGCCCGGTGCTCGGGCCGGAGCCGCCGTCGAGGCCGACCCGCTCGGTGAGTGCGTGCAGCTCGGCCGGGTCGAGGCCGGCCAGGACGTCGACCAGCCGCCGCTCGCGGATCGCCTGCAGGAGCCTCGCGCCCTGGTCCGCGCCCTCGAACGGTGCCAGCACCGTTGCTGCCCATTCCGCCGGAACCACCTGGGCGAAGACCGCGGCGAAGCGTTCCTCCGGGGGCATTCGGGTGCCGTCGGTGGCAGCTGTGCGGCTGGCCGACAGGGCTTCGCGAGCGGCCTCGTCGAACCGGCCGATCGTGCTGCGCGCAGCACCGATCCCGTCACGACGGTCAGGGGCCAGGTCTCCGACGAATCCCATCGTCCGGCCCGACCCGCGTTCCAGCGGCAGCCGCACCAGCCAGGGGTCGCGAATGTGCGGGTAGGTGATCCGCTCCAGCGCCTCCTCGTACCTGAGCAGGTCCCGGCCGAGCCGTTCGGCCGTCTTGACGTCGGCCTCCAGCCGGTCCGTGCCGGCCGGTCGGCCCGCCGGGTCCGGGAGGTCCGCTTCCAACGCGGCGTGCAGGCGGAGCCGGGCCAGGCCGAGTTCCTGGCCGACCCACGTGGACAGTTCGGCCCGGTCCCCGGCCGGCACCGCGACGCGCTCCGCGTCGGTTCGCAGGGCGTGGACGACCAGGTCACGGTGGCGCAGGTGGGCGGGCTTGCCGTCCACCTGCGGGACGGTCTGCGGGGCCCGCGCGGCGATCGCTTCGACGACGCGGAGGGCCTCGTGGTGGCTGCGCGCCTCCGGAGAACCGTCCTTGGGCAGGCACTCGCCGATCCGCAGGGCCGGTGAGGCGGTCCTGACCCAGCCGGGTGCCTCCTGCCGAGCGGCGGACAGCCGCTCCAGCAGGTGGGCGCGCAGGGGTTCGGCAGCAGTCAGCCACTCCGGGGAGTCCGCGGGGATGCCGCAGTGAGCGGCCAACGCGGACAGCACGGCCTCGGTGGTGGTTCGCGGCTCGGCCATGACGGGGCACTCGGCCAGCGCTTCCCACAGCACCTGGTGGTCGCGGGCTGCCCCGCCACCCGTCTGCTCTCCGGTCCGGGCCCGGCTGCCGATGTCGGGCCAGGAGTAGCGGAGGCGGCCGAACACCCGCTTGGAGCAGAGCGTCCCGGCAGGCCCCTTCCACCAGACGACCAGGTAGGTACTCGGATGGGGTTCGGAACCCCCGGTCCACAGGTGCGAGGCTTCGAGCAGCAGGGCGGCGGTGTCCTCGGAGAGGCCGCTGGGCCTGTCGCCCGCGAGTTCCCGCAGGCGCTCGCCGATGGACTGCGGATCGCCGTCGGCGGCCAGCAGTTCGGCCCGCTCCAGCAACCCGGCGCAGCGCCGCTCCCGGTCTTTCAACCGATCTGTCCGGGAGCCGAGTTCGCGCACCGTCGTGGCGATGTCCGCGGGCAGCCCGGGGGCGTACCTCAGGGGGGCGAGGCCCTGGACGGCGCGATCCGGGTCGTCCGGGGCGATCCGGGCTGCTTCGGTCAGCAGTCCCAGGGCCAGCCAGAGCCGGCGCCGTCTGACGGGCCAGGCGCGAACGGCCACCAGCGAGGTCGCGGCCTCCTCGGCATGGTCGGCGATCCGGCGCTCCAGGACCGACCATTCGCGCAACGCCTTCTGGTTGGCTTCGTAGAACTCGTCGATCCAGCCCCGCACCCGCTGGTAGACCTCCCCGGCGGAACGGTTCCCGAACGGCAGGATGTGGAGGTCCTCGGACCCGAAGTCGGTGATCACCAGCAGGCAGGGGAGGTGGCGGCCTATTCCGAGAGCTTGCACGAACCGCCAGGACTCGCGCTGGCCCGGAACCGCGCGCAGCACGCCGTCCCGACCCGTGCGATCACGCAGGTCCAGTTCGTCGCCGTCGGCGAACGGGTGGAACGCGCTGGGGCGCAGTGCGCTCCACCCGTCACGGGCGTCGTACCGAGTGCGGGTGTACGGGCCTGCAGGGGGGTCGGCGAAGAAGGCGAAGCGCACTCGTCCGGAGGTGCCCGCGATCAGTCGGGCGCCGAAGGCAAGCAGGAACTCCCTACCCCGCTCGCCGCCGTCGTCGAGCAGGAGGATGGTCCAGCCGAAGCCGTCACCGAGCAGGGGGCGGTCAGGTCCACGCTGGAAGACGTACCCGTAGATCTCGTCGGCGGAGTTGACCCGGAAGCCCATGCGCCGACTCTAGGACGGGGCTGCCCCGAAATCCCGGAGTTCGCCGAAGTGGACCACAGCATGGACCAACGGGATTGCGGCTCAGCTTGCCTGATGAGTCGTCATGAACGGATGCGACTGCTACCGGGCCGCTCCGGCCCTGCCTCGGTCCTGGCCGGAAGCCACCGGAGGGCCGGGACGACAGGGGGTTCGGCCGTGGCGAGGTCGTCGATCCCGACCGCGTCGCCGGTCCCGAGGTCCTTCGCGGTGATCGCGAGCACGCCGTTGGCGTCGACGTCGATCGTGACCTCGATCCGCGGGAGCCCGCGCGGGAGCGGTGGCAGGTCGGCGAGGGTGAGCCGGCCCGCCAGCACGAGCGGGTCCGGGTGGTCCCCGGTGAGGACGTCCAGAACGAGCTGCGGCTGGTCGGCGACGGAGGTCGTGACAAGCACCGAGCAGGTGGCCGGAAAGAACGTGTTGCGTTCCAGCAACGGCAGCACCCCGCCGTCGGCCAGCGCGAGGCCGACGGTCCGTGGCATGACGTCCATCGACAGGACGTCCTTGACCTCGCCGGTCAGGATGCCGGCCTGGAGGGCCGCGCCCTGCGCGATCAGGCGTTCGGGGAAGACGCCGGTGTTGACCTGCTGTCCCTTCGAGTGGCGCCGCAGGACCTCGGCCAGGCCGGGGATCCGGGCGGCCGCACCGATCGACAGCACGTGGTCCGCCTCGTCGTCCGGCTCGATGTCCGCCTCCTCCAGGAGCCGGCGCAGGACGGTGTCGAGTTCCGCGAACCGATCGGCCATCAGCTCGCCGAACCACAGGCGGGTGACCTGGTACTCGACGTCCACGGAACCGCCGGAGCCGGTGACCAGGTGGGGCAGCCGGACCGCGGCGCTGTCGACGGTGGCGAAGTCGGCGATCGCCTGCGCGGCCGCCTCCCGTATCCGCTGCTCGGTGGTCCGGTCGGTCGGGAGCAGAACGGCGTGCAGCCGTTCGAACTCCCGACGCATGCCATCGGCCAGTTTGCTGGTCCAACTCCCGCTGCCCAGACGCACGTCGGATATCACCGAGCGCACCTCGACCACACCGTCGCCGAGCACCAGGCACGCAAGGTCCAACGATGCCTCGCCGAAGTGGGCCACCAAGGCCACGGCCTCTGGATTCCCCAGCCGGTGGGCGAGGGCGAGACCTGCCGCGAGCGGCCCGGAGATCAGTCGCATCGGCTCCAGGCCGACCTGGCGGCAGGCTGCCCGGATCCGTTTCCGCTCGCTGTCGGGCAGGCCCGCCGGCACGGCCAGCACCGCCCGGACGACACGCTCGCCGAGTTCGGCCTCGGCGTCCCGCCGCAGCTTGCGCAGCACCTCCGCGTAGACCTCGTCGAGGGTGATCGGGGAGGAGGCAGCGGTCTCCCACCACCGATCGGCGAGGGCGAAGGTCCGATCGGGGTTGCTGACGGCCTGTCGGCGGGCCGGCTCCCCGACCAGCACTCCGCCGTCGGTGTACGCCACCACCGAGGGAGTGCGCCAGGTCCCTTCGGCGTTGGGGACCGGAACGAGCCGCTCGCCGTCCCGGTGGGCGACGGTGCAGAAGTCTGCCCCGAGTTCGATGCCCACCGTGCGGAACCCGGTCAGCGGGGACGGGTCCCCGCCGGAGCGGGTGAGGCGGACCGGGCGGGCGGCCTGCTCCGTCCAGAAGGAGCTGCTGCGCAGTGCTGCCTCGGCCAGGTGGTCGGTCACGCCGAACAGGCGCGTGAGGACCTGGGCGACGGCGGTGTAGCCGTCCGCCGCCGCGGCCGGGGCGCCGCGGTGGCCGATGCGTTCCTCGTCCTCCAGCAGCAGTCGGCCGTCCCGCACTCCGGGGTGACCGGCGTGCTCGGCGTGCCACTGCCGGGCGTCCGCCCGGAAGCCCCGGTTGCGGGCGAGCGCCAGCCCGGCGATCAGGCCGGTGGAGGTGCGGGCCGGCCGGGGGCGGCCGGCGGCCGGGAGCGCGTGCCACAGGTACTGGTAGACGTTCTCCATCGTCAGTTCCGGCCCGAGCTGGGGGGATCCCTCGCGTAGCAGCCGGATCAGCTCACCGGTGAAGGCGGTGAACCGCTCGCCGACCGGAGCCAGCGAGACCGAGTCGTACTCGGAGGACGCCAGGACGAAGGCCCCCTCGATCCTGGTGGCGCTGCGGAGCACGGTGCCCGCGTCCCCCATGTGCGGGTCGGCCGCCATCCCGGACCAGCAGGCGTCGAGGATCACCACCCGGTTCGCGGCCTTGGCCCCGAGCACGATCCGGCGCAGTGTCCGGTACGGCACCGCGCCGACCGACGGCTCGTCGGGATCGGTCTCGCCGACCGCGAGGTAGTACTCGTTGTCCTCCGTCACCCCGTGGCCGGCGTAGTACACCAGTAGCAGGTCCTCGGCCTCCTGGGCGGGGCCCTTCAGCACGCCGGTCACCTCGGACGGACGCACCGGGTCGGCCAGCACGGTGCACTGCGCGGGCGTCAACCAGCCCTGCCGCGAATCGCACAGCGCGTCGACCAGCCCCGTCAGGTTGTTGAGGACTCCGGGCAACTCGGGCAGCGCCTGCTCGTCCTTGTACCGGGACGCGCCGATCAGCACCACCCGCGAACCGGGTCCGTCAGGCAGCGCCATCGTCCGGGGCCGACCCTTCCCCGCTCGAGAGGGTGGCCACCGCAGCGCCGTCGGCGGCGGACCCCGCCACGAACGCCGCGAATCGCTCCGTCAACGCCTCCGGGTCCTTGACATTGTCGACGTCGAGCTCGAAGACCTCTCCCCGGGCGTTGCTCACCTTCAACACGAGGTGACTGCGCCGGGGGGACAGCCAGTCCGCGAGCACCTTCACCAGCACGGTTCCCGCCCCGCCCGAGGCGAACGCGACGGTCGCCACCTCCACGACACCACCCATCTCCCCCGGCCGGGGCGCCTCCCGCTGCAGCCCCACCCGCCCGCGCAACCCGTCCTCCAGCCGGAGCCGTTGGACCAGTCGACGAAGCTCTGCGGCGCTCCCCGCACCTGTCACGCTCAGTTCGAACTCCACGGCGCCCCTCCCCTTCCGCGTCCCAGCACCGCACCCGGGCAGTAACCTACCCGGTCGACCGGGCCGGCCGTGGGGGTTTGCCGCCCGTCTCCTGCCGGTACCGGGGAGAGGCCCCGCCGCCGCTCCGCCGTCACCGTCCGCCCGAGCGGGAACGGCGGGCCCGCCGTTCCCGACGGGCCCGCCGACCGCGAACGCCCGAACCGCAGGTGTCAGGAGGCGGCGTCCGGCAGGCCGAAGACCACCTGGTTGGAGAGCACCACGCCGTGGCTGCTCACGTCGATGGTGATGCGGTCGCCGTCCGCGATCCGGAAGCCGTCGTGGTAGCTGGCCTGGTCGGCGCCGAGCAGCAGGTAGTGGACCAGGCCGGGGCGGCGCAGCGCCGGGTACTCGAAGAGGTGGTCCACCATGGCCTGCACCTTGAAGTACAGCGCGTCCTCGCCGCAGTCGAACGGGCCCTCCCAGGCGGTGGCGCCGTCCCGTTCGATGGTGACCCGGCCGGTGACCGAGGCGGGCGGTTCGCCGAGGAAGAGCCAGGGCGCGATGGAGGTGTCGACCAGCTTGCAGTACGGGTTCCAGCCGGGGTTCTGGATGTGCAGGCCGATGTCGCACAGGTCGTTGGCGAAGGTGTAGCCGGCGTACCGGGGGTTGCCGGCGTCGTCGTTGACGTAGACCAGGGCCACCTCGGGCTCCTCGATCAGCGCGACGGAGCGCTTGGGCGCGACCAGCTGGTCGCCGGGCAGGCGCAGCCAGGAGCCGAAGCCCTTGAAGAACCAGTTCGGCGGGACGAACTCCTCGCCCTCGACCGGCTCCTTCTCGAACTTCGAGCGGTGGGTCCGCATGAAGCCGCTGAGCAGGGCGTCGCCGGTGGTCTCGGGCAGCAGCGGGGGCAGGTAGCGGATCTCGTCCTCGCCGCCCTCGACGACGACCGGCTCGGCCCCGGCCTTGATCGCGGCGACGACGTCCTCGGGGCTCCCGGCGGCGACGAACTCGGCCCGCAGCCGGCCGTCGTCGACCCGGTAGAGGGTCAGCGGGGCGCCGGGGACGGGCTTCTCGAAGCCCGCGTACCGCTCGCCCTGGTACTCGCATTCGAAGAGTACGGTCATCTCCGGTTCCTCCTGTGCTGATCGGTGTGCCGGGCCCGGAGCGGGCCGGACGGCGGAGCGGGTGGTGGAGCGGGTGGTGGCGGGCGCGACAGCGAGGTCGGCCAGGACCTCCTCGATCCGGTCGACGGACGCCCGGATCCAGGGCAGGCCGAGCGGGTCGTCGGCGGCCAGCGCGGCCTGCTGCCGTTCGGCGGTGTCGCCGTAGAGCCTGCTGGTGGCGGCGCGCAGCCGCAGCGGCCCGGGGTCCTCGCCGAACTCCTCGGCGGCCAGCACCCCGAGGCCGTACCGGTCGGTGAGCAGCCGGGCCAGCGCGGTGCCGGTGCGCACGCCGTGGGCGGCGGCGAGCCGGTCGCGCAGCGGTTCGAAGTCCGGGTAGAGGTAGCAGGTCGCGCGGACGGGGTCGAGCAGGGCCCCGGCGGCGGTGAACCGCTCGGCAACGGCCCGCACGACGCGTCCGTGCAGCCGGGTGGCGGCGGCCACCCGGGCGGTGACCTCCGGCGGTTCGTCCAGGGCGTAGGCGGCGGCGGCCTGGACGGGGGCCGGGGGGCTGGACCAGATCTGGCTGGCGACGGCGACCAGCCGCTCGCGCAGCTGCCGTCCGGCCGGGCCCGGCGGCAGCAGGGCGATGCCGGTGCGCCAGCCGCCGACCGCCAGGTTCTTGGTCAGGCCACCGGTGACGACGGTGCGTTCGGGGGCGAACAGGGCCGGGGAGGCCGCCCGGGTGTCCGGGTCGTGGACCAGGTCGGTGTAGATCTCGTCGGAGATCACGAAGAGGTCCAGTTCCCGGGCGGCTTCGGCCAGTTGCCGCACGGTGTCGGGCGCGGCGACGTTGCCGGTGGGGTTGTCCGGCAGGGTGACCACGACCGAGCGCGGGTCCCGTCCGGCGGCGCGGGCGGCCCGGACGGCCTCCCGCAGCGCGTCCGGGTCCGGCACCCCGCCCTGCCCGGGCCGGACCGGCACCCGCAGGACGGCGGCCCCGGCCAGCGCGGCCTGGGCGGCGTAGCTGACCCAGCTGGGCCGGGGCACCACCACGTCGCCGCCGATCGCCTTGACCGCCGCGAACAGCAGGGACTTGCTGCCGGGTCCGGCCACCACCGCGTCCGGGTCGGCGGCCAGGCCGCGCCGCCGCCAGTAGCCGGCCGCGGCGGCGCGCAGCGCGGGGCTGCCCGCCACCGGCCCGTAGGACGCCTCGCCGACGGCGGCGGCGAGGCGGGCCCGCAGTTCGGGGAGGACGGGCAGTCCGATCTCCCCGCTGGCCATCATCAGGACCTGCTCCCCCGCGGCGCGCCGGCGGGCGAGTGCCTCGTCGGCGGCCAGCGTCGCCGACAGGGTCACCGGGGCGGGCTCGGTCATCGGCGGACTCCACGGGTCGGTTCGGGCTGGGGGGTGGACGGCGGGCCGGCGGGGCGGCCGGGGTCACTGCCCGCCATGGCGCCGTCGCAGTTCGGCCTTGCGGACCTTGCCGGTGAGCGTCTTGGGCAGGGCGTCGACCAGGACCAGCCGCTCGGGGAGGAAGCGCTCCTCCTGGCCGGCCGCGCGCAGGTGGGCGAGGATGCCGTCCAGGTCGGGGCGGGCGGGCCCGCTGGGCACCACGACGGCCAGGATCGGGTCGTCGTGCCTCCCGGTGGTGCCGACCAGGGCGGTCTCGGCGACGTCGGGGTGGCGGGAGACGATCGCCTCCAGTTCCGTCATCGGCACGACGGCGCCGTCGCGCAGCAGGGCGTCCCGGGCCCGGCCGAGGATCCGGACGCCGCCGCGGCCGTCGGTGCGGGCGAGGTCGCCGGTGTCGAACCAGCCGTCGGCGTCGAGTTCGGCGGCGAAGGCGTCCGCGCGCTTGTGGTAGCCGAGGGACTGGGCGGCGCCGCGCACCCGCAACCGGCCGACGGCGGCCCGGACGGTCGGGTCGTCGGGGTGGTCGACCCGCAGTTCCATCGCGTCGATCGGCCCGCCGTTGCTGTACGCGGCCCGGTCCGCGTCGTAGTCGAGCCGGGTGATGGTGACCGGCCCGAACTCGGACATCCCCCACACCGAGTAGGTGCGGGCGCCGAGCGTCTCGCGGACGTCGTCCACCAGGTCCTGCAGGACGGGCGCGGAGCCGGTGATCGCGTGCCGCAAGGTGGAGACGTCGCGGGGTTCGGCGCGCTGGGCGCGGACGATGTCGGCGAGGGTGCTCGGCGGGCCGTAGACCAGCGTGGCGCCGTACCGTTCGACCAGGTCGAGCAGGGCGTCGTTGCGCCGGAGGTCCTGGAAGGCGACGGTGCCGCCGACCATGACGCCGGTCAGCACGCCCTGGCCGAAGCCGGAGTAGTGCACCAGCGGGGTGGTGACGGCCGCGACCAGGCCGTCGTCGAGCAGGAAGGTGTCGGCGTAGCCGCGGACGGCCGCGTGGACGGTGTTCTGGCTGTGCAGGACGCCCTTGGGCAGGCCGGTGGTGCCGGAGGTGAACAGCACCACGAACGGTTCGTCGGGGGTGAGTTCGAGGCCGTCCAGGTCGCCGGTGCGGCCCTCCTCCCAGGGGGTGTGGACGAAGTGGTCCTCGAAGGAGAGGGTGCCGGGGCTCCGGCCGCCGACCACCGCCACGTGCTCCAGCGGCAGGTCGGCCTTGAGCGCGGTGAGGTGCGCGGCCAGCGGGTAGCCGTTCCACTCGGGGACGGTGACGACCACCCGGGCGCCGGTCAGTTCGAGGCGGTGGCGCAGCTCCTCCTCCTGGCAGACCGGGTCGATCGGGCAGGTCACCGCGCCGATCCGGATCGCGGCGAACAGCAGCGGCACCGTCTCCCACCGGTTGGGGAGCTGGACGGCGATGAAGTCGCCGCGCCGGACGCCGAGTTCGAGCAGGGCGACGGCGAACCGGTCGGTCAGCCGGGCGAGTTCGGCGTAGTCGAGGGTGTCGGTGCGCGACTCCCCGATCCGCCGGGCGGCGACGGCGAGCTTGCGCGGGCGCAGCCGGGCCTGCCGGCGCAGGTCGTCCAGGAAGGTCTCCCGGCGCCACCAGCCGCGCCGCAGGTACTCGGCGGCGCGCTCCGGGGACGGGGCGAAGGACGGGGGCGCGGCCTCGGCGGAGGTCTCCGCGGTCTCGGCCCCGGCGGTGCTCCCCGGCGTCCCGGTCACGGTCTCGGCGGCGGCGGTCATCCGCGCTCCTTGCGGCGGACGTCCAGCAGCTCGGGCAGCGGGTTGCCGGCCCGGGAGGCGGCGATCTCCAGCAGGTCGCGGGTGTTGCGCCGGACCCGGCCGCCGACCCAGTCGAAGACCCACTGCTTGCGGGCCTGCGCGGGCAGTTCGAACGGGACCTGCCGGGTGACGGCGAGGGCCGCCGAGCCGGCGCCGCCGATGTTGGCGATCACGCCGGGGACGAGCACGCCGCCGGCGGCGGCGACCTTCTCCTTGGCCTCGTCGGTGGAGGCGAGGTTGGCGCCCTCGACCACCAGCCGGGCCCGCAGCCGGTGGGCGTTCTCGGCGTTCAGCGCGTACTTCTGGGCCGCCAGGACCAGCAGGTCGGCGTCCAGGTCGAGCCAGGCGTCGGGCTCGCCGGAGAGGGTGACGCCCTGCGGGAGGCGGCTGCGGTCGATCCGGCCGAACTCGTCGGTGATGTCGACCAGGTCGGCGACCGGCAGCCGGTCGGCGCTGATGGTGCCGCCGATGTCGGCGACCCCGACCACCGAGTGGCCGCGGTCCTCCAGGAACTGGGCGACCGCGCGGCCCACCGCGCCGAAGCCCTGCACCACGACCCGGGCCGGGCCGGTGCGCCCGCCCGCCTCCAGGGCGGTGACGGCGGCGACGCCGACGCCGTGCCCGGTGCAGTCGATCAGCGGCTCGTAGTAGGTGCGCCAGTCGATCGGCATGTCGGGGGC